>JAYVRT010000061.1:0-2642 GCA_043776025.1 Archangiaceae bacterium
CGCACCCAGCTGCAGGTGCCCAAAGAGCCCGAGCCGAAGGGGCTGGTGCCGGCGCCCGCCTCGGTGCGCAAGCTCTTCGAGCCGTCGGAGCTGAAGACCACCGCCGTGCTCCCCGAGCCCGACCGCGCGCGCATCGAGGGGCCGACGCAGATCAAGGCGCCCGCCCCCCTGGCGCTCGCCGAGCCGCTGCCTTCATTCAACAAGCTGCTGCGCGAGCAGGCCCACGCGCCGGTGCCGAAGGCGGAGGACTCGCTGGCCCCCCTCGATCTGTCGCGCAGCGATCTGCAGAGCCTCCAGCAGCTCGCCGAGGCCGCTGACGCCACCCGGGCCGACGCCGCGCCGCTCCACGAGACCTCGGACTCGACCGGCGAAGGGCTGGCGCTGCCGGCGCGCGCGCCGTCGCCCCGGCTGACCAACCCGCTCCCACCGCGCGAGACCGCCGCCGAGCGTTCACGACGCCGCCGGTTGGCGGGAGAGTCGCTGGGCCACCAGCTGGGCGCGGGGTGGGACGAGCTGCCGCTGAGGACCCGGGCGATCGCCGCGGTGGTCGCCGGCCTCGCCGTCTCCGGGGTGATCATCGGCCTCTACCAGTTCTTCCGCCCTGATCCCGGCCCGCCGCTGCCTTCCGAGCCTGATCGCCTCCTCGTCTCCCACGAGCGGGTCCGATACTTCTTCGGCCTGGGCGAGGGGGTCGAGTACCCGCGCCCCGACGCCAAAGACTTCACCTTCGACTTCGTCACCCCGACCGACGCGGCGATCCTGGTGCACTACCAGGCCCGGGAGATCGGCCGCGACGAGGTGGCGATCAGCGTCAACGGGGCCGACGTCGGCTTCGTCCCCCCGGACATCAACGTCCCCGACCGCGAGATCGAGACCCTGGTGCCGCAGCGGGTGCTCAAGCGCGGGGAGAAGAACACGCTCGTCTTCGACAATGTCCACAACCCGCCGGGCAAGGACCCCTGGCGGGTGGGCGAGCTGTGGCTCGAGCTGCTCCCGGTGCCGCCCTCGGCCCCGGCCGACGCCATCCGCCGCGCGCGGGATCTGGCGTAGCAGGCGGGCCAGCTCTACGCCCAGCGCGACGTCGGCAGCGACAACATCTTCCGGTCGTGGAAGGCCTACCGCCTGGCGTGGCAGGTGCTGCTCGCGGTCCCCGAGGGCCAGCGCACCAGCCTCTTCGACCAGATGCGCTCCCGCGCCTCCGAGCTGGCCCAGGAGCTCGATCAGCAGTGTGGCCAGCTGATGCTCGACGCGAAGAAGCAGATGGAGCTGAAGAACCCCGACAAGGCGAAGGAGATCCTCGAGTCGGTCTCGCTCACCTTCCCGACCAACGAGCACCGCTGCCACCAGCTGGCGAATGAACGGCTCGACGAGTACCAGCTGTAGCGCGGCGATGGCACCTCCCAACCGCCCACCCGTTCGCCGTCCCGCTGCGCGCCCGCCGCCGCGCTCGGACACCGAGCCCGAGAGCCCGGCCGCCGAAACCCCGGAGCTCTCGGTCAGCACCCGCCGGCGCGTCGCCCGCCGCCCGAAGGAGGCGCCGCCGAAGCGCTCGCGCGCGCCGCTGCTGCTCGGGCTGGTGGTGGTGCTGGCGATCGGCGCGGCCGCGGTCTGGAAGCAGACCCAAAAGCCGCCGCCGGTTCCCGGGCCCGACCCCGGGGTGGAGCAGGGCAAGCTGCTGCAGGGCATGTTCCAGGAAGGGAAGAACCTGGTGCGCGCCGGGAAGTGGGTCGATGCCCGGGCGAAGTTTGACGCGGTCGTCCAGCAGCAGCCGGACTTCGCCGAGGGCGCGGTGAAGACCTACCTCGCCGCTTGCGAGAAGGAGATCCCCAACCAGAAGCGCTTCGAAGAGGCAGCCGCTGCGCTCGAGCGCGGCGAGGTCGGCCCCGCCCAGCGCGCGCTCAGCGCGGTCAGCGGTGATACCCAACAGCTCAACCGGCGCGACGAGCTGCAGGGCAAGCTCCAGGCGGTCTTCAAGCAGCGGCTGATCGACGCCCGCGATCTCGCCTCGGCTCAGGGCGACGTGACGAAGATGAAGAAGCTGCAGAAGCTCGCCGACGATCTGGTGAGCGCCCGCCCCGACGACCGCGACGCGCAAGAGTTCAAGGCGCTCGCCGATCGCGCGCTGCGGCCCCACGGGGTGGAGAAGGTCGAGCTGCCCCACGACGACCCCGGCCTCGAGGTGCAGAAGCTGTTCGCCCAGGGCGACTCCAGCGGCGCGCTCAAGGCGGCCCACGACTGCTCCGGCGCCGCCGATTCCTGCCGGGGCCTGGCCAGCAAGATGGACGAGCTCAACGGCCTGCTCCAGCGAATCGAGGCGCTCGGGCCAGGCGAGCTCGAAGCGGCGCTGCGGCTCGAGCGGGCGATCTCCGGCGGCAAGCCCACCCCCCAGGGCCGCCCGATTCGCACCCGCATCGGCGCCGTCTTTTACCCCAAGGCCTCGGCCGCCCGGGCGAAGGGAGACTGGCCTTCGGCGATGGAGCAGGCGCTGAAGGTGATCGACGCCGATCCGGGCCACGCGGGGGCGGGGGCGATCGTCACCGAGGGGCGGGAGAAGGCGCGCGATCTCTACCTGCGCTGCTACACTCAGCGCGCCTCGAACCCCGATGAAGCCGCGCCGCTGTGCAACGAAGCGATCCGGATGC
>JAYVRT010000062.1:0-8761 GCA_043776025.1 Archangiaceae bacterium
CGTCGTCGTTCGAGCACGACTTCCTCACGCACTGGGCGTTGGTGCAGGCGAAGCTCGGCGGGCAGGCGACGGCCGGATCACAGTGCCGCGGCCCGCAGCGCCCTGTCCCCGGGTTGCAGACCCCTTCGTTCGGGCAGACGGTGCTGCTGTTACAGCCCGGGACGCAGCTCTTGGCTCCGAAGCAGGAGCAGACCACCGGCTCGCAGATGTTGCCCGGCACGCACTGCGCGTCCGAGCTGCAGTTGCCCGGGTCGATCTGGCAGGCGCCGCAGCCGTTGAAGGTTCCCGGCGGCTCGCAGCTCGAGACCTGCTGGCAGTCGGAACCCTTGTGGCAGCACTGCGGAGTGAAGCAGTCCACCAGCGGGCACTGGTACTCGGGCTGATTCGCCGCGCGGCAACCGAGGAACGTCGGCGTACAGGTGCAGACCAGGCAGGTGTCGGCGATGCAGCCTGCCGTCGCCCGGCAGCTGGCTTGATCAAGCCCGCTACAATTGGGCGACCCGCCTCCTGCCCCGCCCGAGCCGCCGCCGACTCCCGATCCACCGCCGACTCCGGAGCCACCGCCGACTCCGGAGCCTCCGCCGACTCCCGAGCCGCCGCCGGAGCCGCCGGAACCTCCGCCGCCCTTCCCGCCCGACCCTCCGCCGACACAGCTCCCCGCGGACTCCTCGCCGCAAGGCACCACCCGGCCACACGCCACCACGCCCACCGCTGCCATGATCAGAAGAGCTCGCACGCTTCCGCGCTGAGCAAGCGACGTTCCACGAAATCAGGCAGCAGTTGCTTGCCGTTACCCGGCGGCGCGCCTCAGAAATCCGTCACTTCGCGAGCGCTTTGAGTTCCCCCTCAATCACCTGACGGGCGATCGGGTGGTACCCGGCCTTGTACCGGTCGAAGCAGCGTCGGGCGATCGGCTGGGTCTTCGGATCCTTCGCGAGCGCCTTGTAGAGCGGGCGCAGGTACTTCATCCGCCCGACCTTGCCGAGCAGCTCCTCGACGCGCGGGAGCACCGGCTCGTAACCGGACGACGCCGCAAGGCTCAGCCAGGCGACGAGCACCTCGTAGTTGCGGCTCGGCGTCAGCTTGAACTCGCGATCGAGCGCCTCGCACGTGGCGCGCGCCGCCGGCCGCTGCACGCTCTCGAGGAACAGCTGCCACTGGGTCGGGCCCCAGCCCTTCACCTGGTCGGCGGTCGGCACCGCGCCCCCCAGGGCATCGATCGCCTCCAGCTGCGTCGAGCGCGGCCTGGGAGCATTCGCCGGCACTCCGGCGCCGTCGATCCACGCCTTGCCGTCGACCTTCGCCAGCGCTCCGGGCAGCTCCTTCTGACAGAGCGCGATGAAGTCATCGGTGGTGATCGCCTGGAACGCGAAGGCCTTGAGGTACGCCTTGAGAAACCGCGAGAACGCCTCGCGCCCTACCGCCTCTTCGATCGTCCGCAGGAAGAGGTAGCCCTTCTCGTAGGGCACCTGGGAGTACGCCTCGTCCGGGTCGACCCCCGTCAGGTGGGTGCGCAACCTCGTCAGCTCTGGCTTGTCGGCGAACCGGGCGACCGATTCGTCGAGCGACCGCCGGCCGAGCGCCGCGTGGAGGGCACAGACCTCGACGCCCTCGAGCGCCTCGAGGATCCGCCGCTCGGCGAACACGGTGAAGCCCTCGTTGAGCCAGAAGTGCTCGGCGTTCGCGTTGGAGACCAGGTTGCCGGTCCACGAGTGGGCCAGCTCGTGGGCGACGACGTTCACCAGCGAGCGATCGCCCGCGAGGATGGTCGGGGTGAGGAAGGTCAGCCGCGGGTTCTCCATGCCTCCGTAGGGGAACGACGGCGGCATGGTGAGGATGTCGAAGCGATCCCAGTCGTAGGGCCCGAAGAGCTGCTCGGCAGCGCGGATCATCGCGTCCACTCCCGCGAACTCCCACGCCGCCGCCTCGACCAGCGACGGCTCGGCCCAGACGCGGGAGATCGGCCCCAGCTCCCGAGACACCAGGTCTCCGACCGCGAACGCGAACAGGTACGGCGGGATCGGCTGCGGCATCTCGAACGCATCGATGGCCTCGTCTGATGCTTCGGTGCGCTTGACGAACGCCGCCGCCATCACCGTCTTCAGCCGGCGAGGCACGGTGAGCTCGGCGCGGTACCTGATCCGGATCGCCGGCGTGTCCTGCAACGGCACCACCGATCGCGCGTGAATCGCCTGGCACTGGCTGAAGAGGAAGGGCTCCTTGCCGCCCGCCGTCTGCACCGGGTCGAGCCACTGCAGCGCGCTCGCCTCGGGAGACGTCCGGTAGGAGATCTGCACTCCCTTCGCACCGGCGGGCAGCTCGATCGCCAGGCGCGCTCCGAGAAACGGCTCGGCGGGGTGAAGGGTGAACGCCAGCGAACCTCCGGCGAGCCCTTCGACCTTCGAGATCGCCAGGTCGCGGGTGTCGAGATCGATCCGCGCGGGCGCCGGGGCAATGCTCGCGGCGCGAAAGACGAGCACCGCCTGGGCGCTGAGCGTCTTCGAGGTGAAGTCGACCCGGGCGTGCAGCTCGAGGGACTCGGTTTGAGGCTGGCTGCTGTCGGCGTACGAGTGGGGGTCGAGACGGGCCATGGGACGCGGTTCTTACACCCTCGCCGCCTGCAACCCGCAGTGGGCAGTGGAGTGCGCGCGGACCATCCAGATCGGCATTTTACGATCTACACGGTCGAAATCATTGAGGACTTTCGACTCGGAGGCCTTTGGGGTTTGGACGTCGCTTTGCACTGGGCTCAACCCCGAGGTGGTCCGGATGCAGCGTGAGACGATCATCAGCACCCTGCACCGCGTCGACGCCTCGGGCTGTGAGACGCAGTCCCCCCGCTCGCTGCCCCTTCAGGCGCTGACCCGCCTCGCGCGGCACCTGGTCTCCACCTATCGAATCGGCTCGAGCCGGACGTTCGATCTCTCCGGCTTGCAGCGAGAGCTGCTCGAGGTACTGCTCGACGGCCGGCTCTCTCCGGTGAGCGCGGCGCTGGTGCTCCACGAGGTGCTCGGCCCGCTGCCGATCTCCGATCGCGGGACGCTGGCGCTGTTCGTCACCAACGCGATTCGCCACGAACGCCTCGGCCGGCTCTCGCACGGCACGTTGCTGACGCTGCGGCGCGCGGTCTGCCTCGAGGACTCGGAGCTCAACCAGGAGGCGCTCGCCCGCCTCAACGCGGTGCTCGCCACCCGGCCGGACGCGCTGCGCTGGCACGGACAGCTGCTGCTCGCCGCCGACCGGATCGCGCCGCTGAAGGTGGAGGCGGCGATCGCCCGCCAGGGCCTGGCCACGGCAAAGCGGATCATCCTCGTGCTCCCCGACGCCGAGCAGCACACTTCGCGCGAGGTGATCTTCGAGCACCTGCGGCTGGTGGTCCGCTGCGGAGACGAGAGCCAGTTGCCGACGGTGAATCGGCTCGTCGAGGACGAGGCGGTGGTGGTGCTCGCCGACTCGAGCCTGCGCGCCGCGCGCAAGGCCACCGGGCTCGAGGCCGCCCGACGCTTCTTGAGGGTGGTGGCGATCGCCGTCTCCACCCCGCTGCACCTGCAGCTCGTCGTCCCCCGGAGCAAGGCGTGAGCCGGGCCGCATCGTACAAGCCGTCTTCGAACCTCGAGCGGGAGCTCAAGGACAAGGCGCACGTGCTTGTCCGCCAGGGCAAGCTCGCCGCCGCGACCGAAATCTACCTGGTGCTGATCACCCAGAACCCGAAGGACCCCGCGCTGCGGATTCACCACGCCGAGCTGTGCGACAAGTTGGACCGCCCGGACAAGGCGATCGCTTCGTACCAGGTCGCGGCGCACCTCTTCCTCACCTCAGGTCACAAGCCGCGCGCGCGGGCCGCGCTCAGCTGTGGCCTGAGGATCTCGCCGCGAGATCCCGGGCTGCTGCGAGCGATGCGCGAGCTGACGGGAGAGCCGCTGCCTCCGCCGCGCCTGACGCTGGTGCCTCCGCCTCCGCCGTCGCCGACGACCCTTCCTGGAGACCAGGACTGGTTCGATCAGGAGTTCCTCGCGATGGACACCAAGGCGCCGGTGCTCCAGCTCGCCGACTCCGAAGACCTCGATCCGTTTGATCCCCACCTGGCCGTCACCGACCCGTACTGCCCGGTGCCGGACTGGGCGGTGAAGGATTCGCTCAAGCGCCACACGGTGAACCAGCGCGTCCCGCGGCAGCCAAAGCAGTAACCGGCACAAGAAAAAGGCGGACCCGAAACAGAGGACTGCGCCTCTGTTCGGATCCGCCCACCCAGAGTCCTGACTCCAGCTACTGGCAGGAGCCGCCGTCGGCATCGGGGGGGATCCCGTCGACGCCCTGGGTGCAACGCTCGGCGATGCGGGCGCAAGCGGTCGCATCGGCACCGGCCTGGCCGCAGTTGGCGGTCGCCGTTGCGCACTCCGCTTCTTCAGGGACAGACCGACACGAACTGGTGCTGCTCGTTGCTCTGGATTGCATGGCAGATGTCGCGGCAGGTGACCGGGCCGCCGCACGACCGCCACAGCGCCTGGTCCGGCATCGTCGGGGGGCAGTTGCGCGGGAGCACCCAGCACGTGCCCGTCACCGGCGCACCACAGCTGGTGGCCGCCTGAAGCGCGCACGAGGCGCTGGGGTCCGGACAAGTCGAGGGCTCGGTGCAGGTCGCCGGGTTGGCGCACTCGCCTGCGCCCGCCACCCGCGACTCGCCGCTCGCCCGGCGCAGGCAGTCGTTCCAATAGACGACGCCGTTGCAGCCGCAGACCTCCTTGCCCGGCATGTGCAGCTCACGCGAGCAATCGCGGGGCTGCGGCACACAGTGGCCAGTCCCAGCGTCGGCGCCGCAATTTTCCTTCTCGCAGAACTCATCCCCGTGGCAGTCGGCGGTGGCGGCGCAGCCGTGCGGATCGGCGACGACGATGTCCAGGGGAGTACAAGCGGCGGACACCACCGTGGCGGACAACACGAGCGCCCACTTCACGAGCCACCTCCGGCGCGAGACGCATAGGGCTCGGCCCCGGCGGCGCTGAAGGAGAAGCCGAGCATCAGCGCGGGGCGGACCGGCCAGGGCTCGAAGAGCACTGTTCCTTCGGTGGTCCGGAACCGGCGGGGGATCAGATCGACGTCGATCGTCAACGCCAGCCAGACGTCGGCCGTCCGGGCAACCGCGAGGTGTCCGCCGATCAGCCCGGTGATCATCGCACTGACGTCGACGCGAGATCGGAAGCCCCCAGGGGGCTCGTGATCGGCGCTCGGACGGGTGATGAAGACGTCGGCACCTCCCGCGGCTCCGGTGTCAATCCTCCAGGTTTCGCCATGGGCGAGCGTGAGCTTCGGCCCGAGGCGCAGCACCACCGACTGAACGTTGAGCCGTACGAACCCGACGCCCGAAGTTCCCGGCTGCGAGGGGGCCTGGTACTCGCCGGAGAAGAGCAGCCCGGGCTTGAGCCGCCAGTTGGTGAGGGTGACGTCGAGGGCCACCCCTCCGCCGAGCGCGATCGGAGCAGTCGGCGCCTGGGCCCGCCCGCCGAAGAACCCGCTCAGCTCGACGCCCAACGGGCCGGCCGTCTCCACCGCCGCCGGCAGCGCTTGCGGCGTGGACACCTCGACGACGGTCACCAGCGGCGGGGGCACGGCGCTGGGCGAGATCAGCTCCTCGATCACCGAGTGGCTGATGTGGGCGGCGGCCTCGATCACCAACTGCGCCGACCCGCTGCGCGCGAGCCGCCGAACGAGCACCACCCGCTGTTGGGCATCGACGATCGTCACCGTGGCTTCCGTGGGCGAGGTCCAGTCGGCCGAGATCTCGGCGATCACCCGATTCTTCGGCAGGGGCGCGTCGGTCACCCGGGGCGTCAGCTCGACGTCGAGGCGCTTGAGCAGCTCGCCCAACGACCGGGTGAAGGCGGTGCGGTCGGCGCTGTCTCCCTCGAAGGAGAGCGCGACGATCGGCCAGGGCCCTTCCTCCGCGCTGGACGCAGCCGCGCCGAGCGCGAGGACCACCCATAGGCGGTGGCCTCGCCTCAATGAACGGCCAGCTCCTGGAGCCGCGCCCTGGCGCGCGGCGCGTGAATCGAGTCCGGGTAGCCTTCCAGCAGGGCGTTCCACGCGGCCGCTTCTTCCACGGTTCGGCCCAGGCGAGAGAGCGCAATCGCTCGCGCCGAGAGGACCTCTTCCCGCAGCGTCAGCTCGCCACTGCGCAGGTAGGTGTCGAGCTCGTCGAGCGCGCCCGCGGGATCTCCGGTGTCGAGCAGCAGCCGTCCGAGCGTCGCCTGGGACAGCCGCGCTTCGGGGGCGCCGGGGTACCGCTGGAGCAGGTCGCGGTAGAGGCGAACGGCGCCTTCTCGCTGCCCGCGGACCCGGGCGTCGTTGGCCTCCGCGAACAGCGAGCCCGCGTCGGGAGGCATCGGCAGCGCGGCGGCGACGATCGGCGCAGTCACCGCAGCGACCTCGCGCGGAAGAGCGACCCGGCGCAGCGCCGTCGGAGCCGGCGGGGGCAGCGGGACGACCTCGCGGTTGACGACCGGCTCCTCGGCGGCGCGAGGCGGCTCGGGATCATCGGCCTTGGCGTGGCCCGCGCGGCGGACCGGGGCAGGCGGAGCGGCCGGCGATGCAACCGGACTGCTGATCGCCTGGAGCAATTTCGGAAGGACGCCCGTCCACTGGGCCACCGCGGCAAAGCTGGCCATCGTGGTCAGCGTCAGCGCGGCGGCAGCGAGCATCGCGACTGAGCGCCGGCCCGAACGAGCGGCGGAAGCCTTCGCAGTGCGCGACGGCAGGCCCGCCAAGGCCCGGGTCACCAGCCCCTCGACGTCGACGGCGGCGTTGGGCACCTCCGCGAAGTCGGCGCGCGCGGCCTGCTCGAACCGGCACACCGAGCACTGCGCCAGGTGCTGATCGAGCCACACCCGCTCGGAGTCCGAGAGCGTTCCGACGGCGGCCTTGTCGAGCAACTCTTCGGGGTGAAGATCGGGAGTCATGACTCCACCTCCAGCATCTGCATCAACTGCGGGTCGGCTTCGATCCGTTTGCGCAGCGCTTCTTTCGCGAGCCGAATCCGGCTGCGCACGGTGTTGAGCGGAACGCCGGTGGCGGCCGCGACTTCGCCGAGGGTGAAGCCGAGCGCCACGCGCATCGCGAGCGTCTCGGCCTGCTCAGAAGGCAGGTGGGTCAGCAGATCGCGCACGAGGATCCGTCGGCGCTCGGCGGTGACGTGCTCGGGCAGCGACACCTGCGCGCCGGGGAGCATGTCGAGCTCGACGCTCTCGTCGGTGCGCTCGCCCCGGACCTTCGAGCGCTGCCGCGCCGCGACCGCCATCCGGGCGACGATCCGCGACGCGTAGTGGGCCGGAGAGCATTCGCCGCGAAACGCGGGCAGCGCCTGGACCAGGCCGATCAGCGCCTGTTGAACGACGTCGTCGGTGTCTGGGTGGTTCGGGCCCATCAGCGCCCGCGCGGCCCGAATCATCCGCGGTGCCAACGCCTTGAGCAGTTGGGAGGTGGCCTCCATGTCGCCGGCCGCCGCCTGCTCGGCCAGGGCTGCCAAAGGCGAGGTATTTCGAGGGGTTTCTGACTGCACAGGGTGAGGTACTGAGGTCATCAACGCTTGGTGATCGCCACCGGCCAAAAGCGATCACTTCGAGCTTCACGCCGGAGTCATTCCAGCCCCGATGATCGATCAGATGTGCGGGCTCCGCGCACCCCGTTCGCTTCGACACCCCGGGTCTCACGGTCGCGGCTCGCGGCGGCTTCGAGCGCGGATGCGCTACCCTTGATGGCCCGATGCGACCTCTGGTCTTCGCTGTGACGTTGGCGTCTCTCGGCTGCACGGGAACGGTCGGATCCGGCGCGGGAGGCGGAGGCGGCAGCGCGACCGGGGGCGCCAGCGCGACCGGAGGCGGCAGCGCGACCGGGGGCGGCAGCGCGACCGGCGGCGGCAGCGCGACCGGCGGTGGCAGCGCGACCGGCGGTGGGAGCGGCACGGGCGGCGGCGGGGGCAGCGCGGGCTGTCTCGGCTTCGACGCCGGCGTCGGCACTCCCTCGGGCACGACGCGGATGCTCTCCCCCGGGACGACGCTGAAGTCGGTGCTGATGGTGAGCGCCCCGGGCGATCGGATCACCGTCCAGGGGGGCAGCTACCCGGTGGAGACGATCACCCAGACCTTCACCGCCCCGGTCTTCATCGAAGCCGCTGCGGGGCAGGCGGCCCTCTTCCACGGCCTGAAGCTGACCAACGCGACCCACCTGACGTTCACCGGGGTGAAGTTCGACTCCACCGTGACGCTGCAGGGCGCGAGCGACATCGTCTTCGACGGAGTCACGCTCGACGTCGGCGTGCAGGACATCTCTGGCCTCGAGCTGTTCGACTCCAACGGGCCGACGCATCACGTGCGGGTGATCCGCTCGAAGATCGCCGGCGGCGCGCGGACGATCTTCATGGGCGGCGTCTTCGGGCCGGATGTCGGGTGGAACCATCACCTCGAGTTCTTCCGCAACGAGTTCATCTGCGGCACGCACAACTGCTTCCAGCTGTCCGGGGCGCGCGACACGGTGATCGAAGACAACGACTTCCACGACCCCAAGGGCGCCGGCGTCCTCACCGCCGGAGCGACCCGCATCACCATCGCGCGCAACCGGATGCGAGGCACCAAGTCGGTGGCCGTGCCCGCGCTGCAGTTGGCCACGCCCGGCACCGAGTGGGACAACTACGCGGGCGTCGAGTCCATGCTCTCGACGGCGATCACCGTCGCCAACAACCTGATCGTCGACTGGGGCTCCAACGGCATCG
>JAYVRT010000063.1:0-8741 GCA_043776025.1 Archangiaceae bacterium
GCAGCGGCGGCGCGGTGCGCTCGAGGTTGGCCGACGCGGGCTTGAAGCGCACGACGTCGTCGATCACCACGGCGCCAGCGCGCACGTGCACGAGGCCAACGCCGGGGTCGGGGCAGCCGTCGTCGTCCTGGAAGCCGTTGACGGTCTCGGCGGCGTCGGGGCAGCGATCGCGCACGTCGGGGATGCCGTCGCCGTCATTGTCGAGCTCGGGGCAGCCGTCGTCGTCTTCGAAGCCGTCGCGATCTTCGGCGGTGAGGGGGCAGCGGTCGGCGTCGTCGGGGACGCCATCGCCGTCGCTGTCGGGCGCGGCCTGGGTCGCGGTGGCAGCGACGCGAGTGGCGGGCGCGAGGATCTTCGCCAGGGCAGGGACGGTCGTCGCCGTGTCTTCAGGGCAGCCGTCTTCGTCGCGAACGCCGTCGATCGACTCGGGCTCGAAGGGGCAGCGGTCGATGGAGTCGGGGACTCCGTCGCCGTCGGCATCGGGAGCCACGTCGGGGCAGCCGTCTTCGTCGTCGACGCCGTTCATCGTCTCGGCCGAGTCGGGGCAGGCGTCCTTGACGTCGGGGATGCCGTCGCCGTCGTTGTCGGGCTCGGGGCAGCCGTCTTCGTCTTCGAAGCCGTCGAGGTCTTCGGGGGTCAGCGGGCAGCGGTCAGCGGCGTCGACGATGCCGTCGCCGTCGGAGTCGAGGGCGTTGAAGGCGGGGACGCCGGCGTCGGGGGTGAGCGCCGCGGCGAGCGCAGGCGTCCCGGCGTCCGCGCGGGTCGGCACCGCGGCCGGGCGCGCGGTCAGCACGCGAACCAGCGGTGAGCCGGGCTCGAGCTGGTACTCAGGGCATCCATCGGCGTCGCGAATCCCGTTCAGTGTCTCCGGCTCGAACGGGCACCGGTCGACTGCATCGGGCACGCCGTCGTTGTCCGCGTCGGAAGCCGGCACCACCGGGTCGTCACTCGCGACGGCCGCGTCCGGCTCGCGGCGCGGAGCCCAGGAAAGGCGGACGACGCCACGCAGGTCAGGAGTGCCGGCGAGGCGGAAGAGGCCGGTGCCCGCGGCCACTCCCAGCTGCACCTGACCGCCGAGGAGGAAGTGGGCGCCTGCGAGGAGTTCGAGGCTGGTGCCGTTGGTGGCGAAGGCGTTGTCTCCGACCACCTGGGTCGCGAACTGGGCTTCGGGCCCGAAGTAGACGCGGCGCTTCGCGAGCGCGAGGCCGACCGCGAGGCCCACCCGGAGCTCGGACGCCGCGGTCATCCCCAGCTGCGGCGGACCGTAGGACGCATACGGCCGCACGAGAAAGCCGGCGTCGAGCGTCCACCGAACGAGGTCGGCGAAGGTGCCGGCGAGCACGGCGCGAGGAAGCACGCGAACGCCGAGATCGCCCTGGTGGGTGGCCTGGGCGCCGATGGGGATCCAGAGCTCGGCGCCAAGATGAGCAGAGAAGGCGTCGCGGTCGCTCTGGCCGATGAGCCGAAGCATCACTCCGACACGTGGGTCGCCCAGGCCGACGCCCCGCAATGGCCCCACCTGGCTCACGGGCTCGAGGGAGCCAGTCTCGCGAAGTGTCAGCGGGAGGCTGGCGCTGACGAGGACGCGATCGAACAGCGAGCCGGCGACGTCGAGGTGGCCGATCAGCGCGTGGGTGACGATCGCCGCGATCTCGCCACGGCCGGTCGCGAGCCTCGGCACCAGCGGGTCGTGTGAGTAGTCGAAGGTGAGCCCGACCGCGAAATACCGCGTCGACGAGTACCAGGGGCGCTCGATGAGAAATTGGGTGCTGCCCGCGGTCGTGCCGTCATAGCGATGAAGCGCAAACCCGCGCTCCTGCGCCGCGGCGGTTCCTCCCAACAAGCCGACAAAGAGCAACGCCCAGACCCGGGACACCATTCGGCGGTGAGCGTAAGCGCAGACGGGCAGGAAGCCGTCGATCGTTATCTTCAGGGGGCCTTGAAGCCGAGGAGGCTCTGGGTCAGCGGGCCTCCGTCGGTCAGCATCTCCTGCAGGGCCTCGGTGAAGTGCGACGCGTGCAGCTCGAGGTCGCCAGCGCCGTCGGCGGCGTAGAGCGCCGCCCGGCGGAAGAGCTCGCGAACGAAGGCCGCGCTCGCACCTTCGGTGCGCGCCACGAAGGGCTCGAGCGGGTCGGAGATCTTCAGGCCCCGCCCATAGAGCTCGAACAGCCGGCGTCGGCAGTCGGCGTCGGGCACCGGCACCTCGAGCGCGAGGTCGATGCGGCCGGGCCGCGACTTCAGCGCCGGCTCGAGAATCTCGGGCCGGTTGGTGGTGAGCACGAAGAGGATGTCGGCGTCATCGGCCAGCCCGTCCATCTGGTTGAGCAGCTCGAACAGCAGTGGCGTGCTGCCAGCGTCGCGACCGGTTCGTTCTTCGGCGATGAGGTCGATGTCCTCGAGAATCAGGGTCGCGGGTTGCAGCGTGCGCGCGATGGCGCAGGCCTGTGCCAGCAGGCTCACCCCGCGACCGGTGATCAGCAGCACCGTGCGTTCGGGCATTCGCCCCGCGAGGTACATCGCGGTGAACGTCTTGCCGGTTCCCGGGGGCCCATGCAGCAGAATGCCGCGCTTCAGGTGCCGCTTGGCGGCGAGCAGCTTCTCGGCGTGCCGGGCGAAGCCGATGCTCTGGCGCTCGATGCGCTCGAGCAGGCCCTGAGGAAGAATGATGTCCTCGCGGGCGATGGTCGGCAGGCGGTGAAAGTTCACCTTCATGCTGTAGTGATCCTCGACCGACAGCGAGATGACGTGCCCGCGGTAGACGTTGCGCTTCTGCATCGCCTTGCGCAGGGCGGCGAGGCATGCCTCGGCGGTGCTCTTGCTGGCTGCCAGGACCTCGATGCTGAGCGAGTTCCCCCACATTTCGCGCTCGCCGTAGAGCAGCAGCGCCAGCGGGTGCTCGCCGTCCTTGACCAGGTAGAGGCCGAGCAGGGTGCAGGCCATCCCCTTCTCGTCGTTGAGCTCGAGGTTGACGTACTTCACCGGCCCTTCCATCGGGGTCTTGCCGCCCATCAGCCCCGCCGAGCTCGGCGCCACCAACTGCGCGAGGGTAATGCCGCCCAACGTCGCGTCGCTGCTGATGCCCAGCAATTCAGAGGTCCGGCCGGGGGCCGAGATGAACGCTTCGACGGCCAGGTGCAGGTTGGGGTGGTCCGAGTCGCGCAGCTTCTCGCCGATGATGGTCAGCTTCGCGGGGTCGGTTCCGAAGTGTTCCGTCAGCCGCCGCCGAAAGAAGGGCTCTTCGGTCGGGCCCTGGCTGGCCATCTGCTGCATGAAGCCTTTGAAGCTGGCTCCGAAGTCCGTCGGCGAGATCGGGTCGTTGGCCATCGCTTTAGTCTACTCCCGACAGCGTCGGGCACGGCTGAGGTCGCGGTGAGGACGAGGAGCCGACCGCACTCGGGCTGTGGGGGGCCCAACCGGTCGGCGAATCAGATCCGGACGCCAGCCCTCGGGAGGTCCATTCTCGTGTGCCCGCCCCGCCTGCGCGGCACTCGGCTCGTTGTCGCGAGCGAGATCAAGGTGCGCAGCCAAACCAGATCAGGCGATCGCGGAGACGACGTGGGCTGAGAGCGGCGAATGGCACGGCGCGGCGCCGAAGGCCGCCGTGAGGGACTGCGCGACCCGGGCCTCGAAGGCGGCCGCGTCGATTCCGCGCTCGATGAGCTGGCCCCACAGTGGGTTGCCGCGGGCGAAGCCGATCGCGAGATCCTTCGCCGAGCTCGCCTCGGCGGTCGCCGCGACGGTCTCCACGCGCACGTCACGAAAGCCTGCCTCCTCGAACAATGCGCGCAACGCGACCGCGTCGTGCATCGAGAACGGGACCTTCATGAACGTCGGCGGGTCGCTCGGCAGGGTGGCGAAGGCGAGCTCCTGGAGGACCCGGGTCGCGGGGTTGCGCGCGACGTCATCCCAGGTGCTCAGCAGCAGGGTGCCGCCCGGTCGCAGCACGCGCCTGAGCTCGCGCACTGCGCTCGGCTTGTCGGGGAAGAACATCAGCCCGAACTGGCACACCAGTGCGTCGAACTCGCCGTCTGCGAACTTCAGGGCCTGGGCATCCGCCACCTGCCAGGTCAGCCGCCGATCGGTGACCTGGGCCCGCCCGATCGCGATCATCGGCTCGTTCAGGTCGGTCGCGACGAGCTGCCCGTCAGCGTGCAACGCCGCGAGGAGGTGCCGCGTGACCCGGCCGGTGCCGGCAGCGACCTCGAGGACGCGCCGGGTCTGTGGGGGGAGCCGCGCCGCGAGGTCGCGTGCGTAGGGCTCGAACAGCACCGGCCCGAGGTGCCGATCGTACAACTCGGGGATCGAGCCAACGAACCGCGCGACGTCATAGGGGCCGGACATCCGTCGACTATCCCACGCCGCTGCGCCGAAGGACGCTGTCGAACACCCGAATCACGGGCGCGGCTTTGCCCGCTTCTTCGACTTCTTCTTCGGTGGCGGCCGCGGGGGTGGATCCTCCTTCTGCACCTCAGCGGGCGCGATGACGGGCGGGGGCTCGGGTGGGGGCGTCAGGTCCGGGACACCTCCGTCGGACGTCAGCCCACCCTGCGCCTGGACCTGCGCGACTTCGGGTCCAACGCGTCCAGCCAGTGGCGGGGCGAGCTCGAGGGCCCTGGAGATCGCCTCGGGCGGCAGCCGGTGGACGAGCAGGTCCGCCTGGGTGAGGTGGCGGATCTTCACGAACGTCCACCGCTGCGGCTCAGGCGGGATGCTCGCGTTGGCCGGAGGGGGCGGAGGAGCGGGCGACCAGCCCACGAATTCGCCGCCGAAGCGCCAATCGACCCACGCGACCGCGAACTCCTGATCGGGGAGCCAGACCCAACCCAGATCCTGCCCCATGAACCAGCGGCCATAGTGGAAGGTGAGGGCCAGCCACGCCCAGTCGGACTCGAAGCTCCAGCCGTCCTTTCCGTGCGTCCAGTGACCGCCGGACAGGTACGGAACGAAGGCCGGCCCAACCAGCCGGGGGTGTGGGTGCCAGACGCGTCCATACGGGCGGACCACGAGCCACTCTCCCTGGCGGTTGAGCTGCGCCTTGAAGTCAATCTCGTGCTGCTCTGGAGGAGGAGGCGGGGTCGCGCAGCCGGCGACCGTGGCGCACCACACCGCAGCGCCGAGGGCCCTGAGCACGCCCCGAACCATAGCGCTCTCGGATGCCACTTCAGCTCCTCGCAAGCTCGACGAGGGCGGCGGCGAGCTCGATCGCCTGGGTCTTTTGAATGTTGTGGCCGCCGGTGGGCCAGGTGAGGCGCGGGCCGTGGGGCAGGGCGGCGGCGTGCGCTTCGAAGATGGTGGGCTCGATGAAGGCGTCGTCGGCCGCCCAGGCGCACAGCGTCGGCACCGAGAGCCGAGCGGTGTTGCGCGCCTGGGTGTCGAACTCGACCGCGGCGCTGCACCGCATCGTCTGGGCGACTTCCTCCTCGGTCGTCTGCGCCGGGAACCCACTGGCCCGAAAGGCGAGCTTGAGCAGCGCCCGAATCGGGCCCTTCAGCAGCGGCAGGTCTACCGCGCGGGCCAGGGCTTCGCGCCCGACCATTCGCCGCAGGAGGCGGTGAGGCCGCAACCCAATCGAGGCGAGCAGGCCCAGCGCCATGACGCGCTGGGGCGCTTGCACCGCGGCCGAGAGCGCCACCGCTCCGCCCATCGAGTGGCCGATGAGGACGCACCGCTGGAGCTCGAGCGCGGCGAGCGCGCCTGCGACGAATGCGCCCCGGGCGTCGGTCTCGACCCCGCTTCCCGAGGACCGCGGCGTCCCTCCGAAGCCCGGCATGTCGAGCCGCACGAAGCGCACCGTGTCCGGCAGCGCGGCGCCGAGCCACCGGTAATCCCGCGAGCTCCCGGGCAACCCGTGCACCGCGACGATCGCCGGTCCTCGCCCCTCGTCGGTGTAGGTGAACGGTCCGCCGCTCGCATTCGCACAGCTTGGCTTCGGGTCGCGCGGGGCCTGCGGCGTCGTCACGCCAGGGGCATACGCGGACCGGGCAGGCTTCGGTCCTGAAAAGCGCGGCGGTCAGCAGATTCTGGGCAGCTGCTCCCCGGCCAACCAGCCGAGGATCCGGCTGCCGCCGAAGGTCGTCTCGAGCTCGACGAAGGGTCGGTGGTTCGCGGTCGGGCACGGCGCGCCGTGGCCGCCGCCGCCGCCGCTCGCGACGCGCGGTTCCCGGCGGGGTAGACAGCCGCGTTCATGTCGCGCGTGCTGGTGACCGCAGCTCTTGGCAATGTCGGACGCGAGGTCGCGCGCGAATGCGCTGAGCGGGGTCTGACCGTTCGGGTGGCCGGCCGCTCGGAGGCTGAGCTGAGGGCTCGCTTCCCCGCACTCGAATCCGTCCGATTCGACTTTCTCGATCGCGCGACGTGGGCCGGGGCACTCGCCGGGTGCGGCGGGGTCTTCCTGCTGCGACCGCCCCCGCTGGGTGACATGGACGCGACGCTCAACCCGTTCATCGACGCTGCGTACGCCGCGGGAGCCCAGCACCTCGTGTTTCTGTCGGTCTCGGGCGCGGACCGGATGAAGTGGGTCCCACACCGGAAGGTCGAGTTGCACCTCGCTTCGACGGGCCAGGCGTGGACGGTGCTGCGGCCGGGTTTCTTCGCTCAGAACCTTGAGGACGCCTACCGACGCGACATCGTCGAAGACGGGCGCCTCTACGTCCCGGCAGGCGACGGGCGGGTGGCGTTCCTCGATGTTCGCGACGCGGGCGCGGTGGCGGCGCGCATCTTCGAGGATCCGGGCGCCTTTCGAGGCAAGGCGCTCACCCTGACCGGGCCCGAAGCCGTCACGTTCGCGCGTGTGGCCCAGCTGCTCTCAGGGGCCCTGGGCAGGACGATCCGCTACGAGCCGGCGAGCATCCTCGGCTACGTCTGGCACCTGCGCCGCAAGCGAAAGTTGTCCTGGATGCAGGTGATCGTGCAGACCGTCCTGCACGTCGGCCTCCGTCGCGGTGGCGCGGAGGCGGTAGAGGCGATCAGCGAGCAGTTGCTGGGACGGCCGCCGCGCTCTCTTGCCGAGTACGTCGCTCGGGAAACGGAGGTCTGGCGGCCCAGGTCTTGAACCGAGACCCGCACCGAGTGCCAACTCCGTCAGCGATCGCGCTGTCGTCGACCCACTGCCAGCTGGGTCACGTCGCTCAGAGGAAGCACAGCGGCTTGGCGAGTGCGTCGGCTCCTGCATCGAGGAACCTCTGGTGGAAGTAGGTGTAGACGCAGCCGCGCAGCTCGGGGTCGAGGATCACGAAGGCCTTCTCGGCCTCGTATTGCTCGAGCAGCTTCCGCCACGCGTCGATCGGCTCGGGCCCGAACTGCTGGAAGATGATCCGGCCGCCAAATTGGCGATGGAGCGCCACGTCTCGCTTCCAGGTGGTCATCAGCTCGGCGGCGAACTCGAGCTCCAGCGGCGGCGTGCCGTCTTCGGGGCTCCAGTTCGGGTCCTCCACCGAGGCCTTCTGGTAGGCGCGGGCGCAAGCCTGGATCTCGGCCTTCGTCGGCTCGAGGCCCTTCTTCTTCGAGTAATCGGCAAAGACGCCCTGCCAGATGAGCGCGCCCAGGCGCCTGCGCCGTTGGTCCAGCAGCCAGGCGGTCAGCGCAGGCCCCTGGAGCTTGTTCTTCTCGACGGCGAGCTCCGCCTGCGGCACGAGGTCCTCGAGCAAGAGCTCTTTGCCAAGCAGGCGGGCGACGGGCTGCCGGCGACCGCCGTCGAACCCGGTCGCGGTGAGGACGAGAACTGCGCAGAGGAGAAATCGGGGCATGGCGGCACTTTGCCCGGCCTGATCATGTCCGAACAGTCACCAGTTGTTCAGTATAAGTTAACGGACGGTTATCGAAGTCTGGTCAGTGCTCGGTGACTGCCACGGGGACGAGCGCTGCGCTCTGTTGCCCGGGCCCCTGGAAGAAGCGGACGATCGCGTAGACCAGGTTGAGCAGCACCAGCGCAGTGAGGACGTAGGAGAAGTAGTTGAACGGCCAGACCATGTACTGCGCCGGGATGAACGGGACCTCGGCGTGGTTGTGTGGGCCGGTGTACATGTAGTTGGTGTCGAAGGCCCAGTTGATGAAGAAGACGACCAGTGACCAGACCCCGAGGCCTGCCATCGATCGCGCGTGGTACTTCAGGTCGTAGGAAAACTCGCCGGTGAGGAAGAGGAAGATCGGGACGAGGAAGATGTAGAGGTGCCCGACGATGTAAAGCCAGAAGGCGAAGTTGCCGAAACCGACGCCTTCCATGTTGAGGTTGGCGAAGCTGATGAAGCCCGCGCCGATGGCCCACACCGACAGGTACTTCACCCCGTCGTAGCGCTCGAGGAGGATCAGCGCCGCCACCGCGATCTTCAGGCTCGCGCACAGGTGCAGCGGGATGCGCTCGAAGGCCGGGTCGCAGGGGTAGATGAACTTCAAGGCGTAGGACAACAGCTCGAGGGTGAGGACGAAGCCGGCTGTCCCCGCCATGAAGCGCCGGTTCTGGCGGAGCTTCCCCAGGTCCTTGCGGAAGGTGACCAGCAGCGCCAGCAGCCCGAACATCAGCAGCACCAGCGCGATGTGCCCGGGAGCTCCCATCTGAAACAGGGTGCTGTCGGTTCGATGGTTGGGGTCGAAGAAGTTCATGCCGGGACCCTTGTGCAACGCTCGCGCCGGGTGCTCCCAGAGGCGGGGGCGACGAGGGGTGAGCAACGGATGGCACACCTTCGTGCAGGCCGGTGCACGGCGGGGCTCGCTCCTTCCCCTCGAGCGCCGCCGGTCCGCCGCGT
>JAYVRT010000064.1:0-2632 GCA_043776025.1 Archangiaceae bacterium
TGGCACTGGCCCGACGACTCGCAGTTCTCGCAGAACTGCTGGGCGGTGCAGATTTTCCCGTCTTTGCAGTCCTCGCGCTTGTTGCATTCCGGCGGGCGCCCGGCGTCGTGGACCATCATCGTGTTGCCGGTGCACCCGAGCAGGCCGACCGCCACCCAGCTGAGAAAGACCCGGGTCATGGCAGCTCGGTCAGCACTCCTGACGGCCAGGCGATGTCGGCGACCACCCAGCGGGTTCCGGCCTTGGCGAGGGTGCGGGTGAACTCGCCCTTCACCACCCCGTACAGGTAGACCCGCACCGTCACCTTGCTCGCGGGGGTCGGGTCGAGGTGCTCGTTGGCGAACTCCGCGACCACCCGGTAGGTGGTGTCGACGGGATTGGCGTACCCGAACAGCTCGGGCCCGTAGCCGGTGAGCGCGTCGCGGATGAACTCGGGGTCATCGTTGGGGCCCATGGCGCCCCAGTCGGGCTTCAAGTTGGCGTAGTAGCAATCGTCGGGGCTGGAGCCGACGTTGGTGGTGGCCGTGCGCAGCACGTGGAGATCGATGTCGGTGGTCGCGTTGTCCCAGAACATCTCGATCAGCAGCTTCTGCGCCGGCGTCGCCACCACCGTCGCCCGGGCCGGCTGGCAGTTCTTCACCCCGGTGGCGTCGGTGACGTCGAGCTGCACCTCGTAGGCGCCGGGCACCAGCGGGTCGAGGCGCATCGAGGTGGTGGCGGAAGCGGGCGCGGCGAGCGAGGTGTCGCTCGAGAGCGGCTTGCTCCGAATCGTCCACTTGTAGGTCAGCGGGTCATCGAGGTCGGGGTCGGCGCTGCCAGTGCCGTCGAGCATCACCGTCAACCCGGGTGAGCCGTTTCCCAAAGGAGCAATCATCGGCACCGGGGCGCGGTTGGGCGTGGCGGTCAGCATCAGGGTGACCTCGCGCTTGTCGGGGTCGGTGCCGCGAATCTTGATGCCCCCTGTCGCGACGCCCATCGAGCCGGCGACGGCGGTGTACTTCACCGTGAGGGTGATTTTTCCCGGCAGGCCGTTGGCGTCCTTGAACTTCACCGTCGCCGGGGTCTTCGAGCTGCCGACGAAGGTGAACGCCGGGCTGCTGCCTTGAGTGAACTCGAGCGACTCGACGATCAAATCCGCGGTGCCCTTGCTGGTGATGGTGAAGGTCTTCACCGCCGCGCTGCACTCGGGGACGCGGCCGAAGTCGAGCACCAGCGGGTCGACCTCCATCACCGCCCGGGTGCTGCCGACGCCGCTGAGCGCCACCTCGACCTCGGGGTTGCCCAGGTCGTTGCTCTTGATCACCACCGTGTCCGCGTAGGCCTGCTCCTTCGTCGGGATGAAGGCGACGACGATGTTCTGGGTGTCTCCCGACGGAATCACCGTCGGCGCCCCGCGGAGCACGAAGATGCCGTCGGTGCCCTTGAGCGAGACCTCGGTGAGGTTCAAGTCGGCGCGTCCGACGTTCTGCACCGGCAGCTGGAGCACCTTCTCGTTGAGCACCGGCACGGTGCCGAAGTCCTGGGTGCCTGGGGGCGGCACCAGCTGCGGCTTGACCCCGGCCACCCGCGGAGGGCCGCAGGCGACGAACGCGAGGAAGAGGACGAGCGGCGCGCGCTTCACGGGCCCTTTCCTTCCTCGTAGTACTGAATCTCGACCTGCCCCTTGAGGAAGGGCACCGACTCGCCGGCGAAGAAGATCACCTGGCTCATCTCTTCGTAGCTCCAGCCGTCTGCGCCGCCCTGGGGAGGCGTGCAGACCAGCGCCACCGCGTCGGGCATCGCGCCCATACAGGCGGTGCGGTCGACACTGGCGCAGGGCTTGACGATGTCGTCGGCGATCCCGCACGGGTACTTCACCGTGACCGCGATGGTGGCGACGTTCGGCTTCTTCGCCAGCGCGAACTTCCGCTTCAGGCCGACCGCGTTGGTGGCGAGCTTCTTCAGCGTCTTGCTGAAGTCGCCGTCGCAGATGCTGCCCACTTCGCCGCCGGTGAGATCGCTGAGCGACTTGTAGCGCGCACCGGGCGTCGCGCCGCAGCTGTTGGTCGGCACGTCGCCCATGATCGCCGCGGTGGTGACGGTGCCGTCGTTGCCGATGCCCTTGGCGGTCTCGAACACCCGCCAGTAATAGCGAACGTCCTCGGGGGACTCGTCCTCTTCGTCGGTGACGAAGATCAAATACAGGTACGCGCCGGGACGCAGAAACTCGACCTCGTTCTTCGACGCGCAGGTGTCGATGCAGGTCGCGTCGCCCTTGCAGGCCGCGTCGCACTGGAGCTCGGCGGTCTGCCGGGGAAGGTTCGCCTGCCGCTGAAGCTCGAGCGCCATCGTCGCCGCCTGCAGGCCCGCCTCGTAGGGGCTGCCGAGGATCCCGACGGTGACGTTGTTGCGGAACGCGGTCGCCAGCTGGGGCGTGGTCGGGGTGAGGATCTTCGGGCTGCCCTTGAGCTGGCCGCGGACCTTGAAGATGTCGGTGGTGGTGATGCCGATCCTGAAGTCGATCTCGCCCTTGCTGAAGACGTCGATGAAGGACTGAAAGTTCTTCGCCAGGTTCTCCTGGCGGGGGGCCATCGAGCCCGAGTCATCAATGACCCAGAGCACGTCGATTTTGGAAGCCGCCTGCTGGTTGTAG
>JAYVRT010000065.1:0-8705 GCA_043776025.1 Archangiaceae bacterium
TTGACCGGCAACGTGGCGCTGACGACCGCGGTGGACCCCACGCGGACGGCGGTCTTCATGGCCGGCCAGGGGATGGGCGGCCAGTCCGCCGGGGAGAGCAACTTTACCGGCAACGACATCATCGGCGCGGTGTTGGGCAACGCGTCGCTCAACGGCGCCGGGAGCCAGGTCACCGTCACCCGCCAGGCGGCCAACCTCGGGACGGCGACTTTCTCTCCGTTCGTGGTCCAGTTCGTGCCGTAAGCACCGGAATGTCTGCCGGGCTGATCCGTTTTCCCTAGCGCAGCCGTTCGACGAGGGCGCTAGAAGACTGCCAACCACCATGGAAACCTCAGCCGACGACTTGAAGGGCGTCGAAGCGCTCGCCCGCGCCCGCGCCGAAGTGTTGACGCAAATCGAGAAGCGGGTGGTGGGGCAGCGCGACGTCGTCGACCACCTGTTGATTTCGCTCTTCTCCCGCGGCCACTGCCTCTTCGTCGGCGTGCCGGGCCTGGCGAAGACGCTGCTGATCTCGACGCTCGCCGAGGTGCTCAACCTCTCCTTCAACCGGATTCAGTTCACCCCCGACCTGATGCCGTCGGACATCACCGGCACCGACGTCCTCGAGGAGGACAAGGCGACCGGGCGCCGCGAGCTGCGCTTCATGAAGGGGCCGCTGTTCGCGCAGATCGTGCTCGCCGATGAGGTGAACCGGACGCCACCGAAGACCCAGGCGGCGCTGCTGCAAGCGATGCAGGAGTACCGGGTGACCGCGGGGGGGCGCACCTGGCCGCTGGAGCCGCCCTTCCTCGTCTTCGCGACCCAGAACCCAATCGAGCAGGAGGGTACCTACCCGCTGCCCGAGGCGCAGCTCGATCGCTTCATGTTCCTCGTCGACGTCGGCTACCCGAGCGCGGACGAGGAGTTTCAGATCGTGAAGCAGACGACGACTGGCTCTCAGGCGACGCTGACCAAGGTGCTCTCGCCGGCCGAGATTCTCGCGCTGCAGGACCTGGTGCGCCGCGTCCCGGTGCCGGACCACGTGGTGCGCTACGCGGTGGCGCTGGTGCGGGCGACCCGGCCGAAGGAACCCGGCGCCTTCGACTTCGTCCAGAAGAACGTCGCCTGGGGCGCCGGGCCGCGCGCCAGCCAGTACCTCGTCATCGGCGCCAAGGCGCGGGCGATTCTCGCGGGGCGCTACGCGGCGACGGTCGACGACGTCCGCGCGCTCGCCCGGCCGGTGCTGCGCCACCGGGTGTTGCCGAACTTCACCGCCGAGTCGGAGGGCATCACCTCCGCCAAGCTGGTGGATCAGATCGTCGAAGGCGTGAAGGGGTAGCCCCGCCGCGCGATGAGCCTCGACGCCGCCACCCTCGCCCACCTCGACGGGCTCAAAGTGCGCGCCCGGGCGGTGGTGGAAGGCGTGCTCTCCGGCCTGCACAAGTCGAACCTCCAGGGGCAGTCGGTGGAGTTCGCGCAGCACAAGGAGTACGCGCCGGGCGACGAGCTGCGCCACCTCGACTGGAAGGCGCTCGCCCGCTTCGACAAGTACTACATCAAGAGGTACGAGCATGAGACCAACCTCCGCTCGGCGCTGGTGGTCGATGCGTCGGGGAGCATGGCCTACGGCAGCGGCACGCTGACCAAGCTCGACGTCGCCCGCACCCTCGCCGGAGCGCTCGCCTACTTGCTGGTGCGCCAGCAGGACGCTGCCGGGGTGTCGGTGCTCGCCGGCAACAGCGTGTCCGACGTGCCCCCCCGCTCTTCGGCGAGCCACCTCAACGCGGTGCTCGACACCCTCGAGGCGATCAAACCCCAGGGCCCGACGAACCTCTTCGGCGCCGCCGACCACCTCGCGGAGAAGCTGCCGCGGCGCGCGCTGGTGGTGGTCTTCTCCGACCTCTTCGACGACCGGGCCGACGCGTTGGCGCGGCTGCTGGCGCTGCGGGCGCGCAAGCACGACGTCGCGGTGTTTCACCTCGTCGACCCCGCCGAGCTCGCCTTCCCCTTCGATGACCCGACGCTGTTCCTCTCGCTGGAGGACGACCGCCGCGTCGAGGTCAACCCGCGGGAGATCAAGCAGAGCTACCTCGAGGAGTTCGGCCGCTTTCTCGAGGAGACCAAGCAGTCCTGCCGCGCCGCCGACGTGGATTACGAGTTGGTGCGCACCGACGAGCCGCTGGACAAGGTGCTGCTGCGCTTCCTCGGCCGGCGGATGGGCCGATGACCTTCGCCCACCCCATCTTCCTCCTCGGCTGTCTGGCGGCGCTGATTCCGCTGCTGGTCCACCTCTTCGACCGGCGCCGGCCGCGCCACGTGCCCTTCGGGGCGATCTCCTTCGTCCTGCGCAGCCAGAAGCGCACCGCCTCACGGCTGAAGCTCAAGCGCCTGTTGCTCTATGCGCTGCGGACGCTGATTCTGCTCGCGCTGCCGATTGCGCTCGCCCGGCCCGAGTGGAAGCGCGAGGGCGCCGTCACCGCGGCGTCGTTGGGCCCGGCGGCCACGGCGATCGTCCTCGACGGGTCGCTGTCGATGCGGTGGACGGACGGCACCAGCAACTTCGAGCGCGCGCGTGACGAGGCGAAGGCGGCGGTCCGCGAGCTCGCCCCCGAGGAGCCGGCGACCCTGGTGTTCTGCACCGCGCACCCCGCGGCGCCACAGGCCCCGACCTTCGAGCGGGCACGGCTGCTGGCGCGGCTGGACGAGCTGCAGCCGACCTACGAGCCGGCGGACCTGAACCGCTGCCTCGACCTCGCGGCGAAGGCGCTCGAAGACAGCCCCCTGGCGGGAAAGCGGCTGGTGGTGGTGAGCGATTTCTGCGCGTCTTCCCTGCGGCTCGAAGCCCCGCCACCGACGGTTCAGAACGCCAAGGGTGAGCGGATCCGCCCGGAGGTGGTGCTCCGGGACGCGGCGAAGAGCGCGGTGCTGCCGAACCGGGCGCTGGTAGACGTCAAAGCAGAGCCGGCGCTTCAGGTCGGCCCACGCGCCTGGCAGTTCACCTTCACCGCCCGCAACTTCTCCCCGGACGCAGCGAAGGACGTCGAGCTGCAACTGCGCGTGGACGGGGTGGTGGTGGCCAAGGGCTTCCTCGACCTGCCCGCCAACGGCACCGCGCAGAAGACGCTCAGCCACCGGTTCGACGGGGCCGGCGCGGCGGCGGTGGTCGAAGGGGTGCTCGCCGGCGACGCGCTGGTGGCCGACGACGCGCGCGCGGTGGTGTTGCCGGTGCCGAAGGACCTCAAGGCGTTGATCGTCAACGGCGCGCCGAGCCCGCAACGCTACCGTGACGAGGCGTTCTTCACCGAGGCCGCGCTCGCCGCTGCCGGCTCTCCGGTGAGGGCGGTGACGCGTGACGCCGAGGCGGCGTGGCGCGAGGACCTGTCGACCTACGACGTGGTGCTGCTGCTCAACGTCGAGGCGCCCGGGGCCGAAGCGGCGACCCGGCTGATGGCCTTCGTCCAGAACGGCGGCGGGCTGTTCCTCTCGGTGGGCGACCGGGTCGACGCCGAGGCCTGGAACGCGTCGCTCGGCGCGCTCCTGCCCAGGCGGCTGCGGGTGATGAAGACGGCGGTGGACCCCGGAGCGCCGGACGCGACGACCCGCGCGGCGAAGCTGTCGCAGGTGGCGCTGACCCACCCGGTGTTGGCGCCGTTCAACGGGCGGGCGCGCGAGGGCCTGATGTCGGCGCGCTTCTTCCGCTACATGCTGCTCGAGGGCGAGTCGGCGGGGGCGGCCGGAGAGGTCCTCGCCTCGCTCGACGACGGCGCGCCCGTCTTGGCGGTCGCGCGCAAGGGCAAAGGCAGGGTGGCGCTCTTCACCTCGACGGTGGACCGCGACTGGAGCGACTTCGCCATCCGCACCAGCTTCCTCCCGCTGATTCAGCGGATGTCGGCGTGGCTGGTGGGCGCGCTCGACGAGCACGAGGAGCTCAAGGTGCACGTCGGGGAGTCGCCGCTGCTCAAGCCCGAGCCGCTGGGCCTCTTGCAGTCGGTGAAGGCGCCGTCGGGCGTCGAGCTGCCGCAGGCGAAGCAGAACGACGGCACGGTGCTGGTCGGGCCAATCCTCGAGCCGGGCGCGCACCTGGCGCGAGACGCGGAGGGCAAGGTGTTCCCCGCGCTGTCGTTCGCCGCCACGCTCGACTCCGCGGAGAGCGACCTCACCCGGCACAACAGCGACGCGCTGACCCAGTGGTTCGGAGAGGACAGCGTGCGCGACGCCTCGGGGCCATCGGGTCCCTCGCCGAAGGTTCCGGTGTGGACCTGGCTGATTCTCACCGCGGTCCTGGCGTTCTTCTTCGAGGGCGTGCTGCTGCGCAAATGAATCGCGGAGCGCTGGGGCGGCACTGTCCTTGTGGGATGACTTCGGGGGTCGCCAGGTCAGCGTGGGGGGTTGCGGCGCTGCTCGCGCTGCTGTTGCCGACGCTCGGCGAAGCGGCGGAGCTCAGCGGAGAGTCCGTTCGGGAGCAGCACCGCCTCGGGCTCTTCGTCGGCACTGGCTATCTGGGTACCCCGTCGGGTCACGGGGTGGCGATCTCCGGCGGACTCCGGTTTCCGTTGGGGCGGCACCTCGCGCTCGGGTTCGACGTCGGCTACGGCTTCACCGGGGCGCACGCGGCGGTCGAGGATCGCTGGTGGCTGCTGCCGTCGGCGGCGTTCGTCGTGCCGCTCGGGCGCTGGAGCTTCGAGCTCGGCGTCGGCGCCGGCCTGGGCACGGCCTCCGGCTTCGCTTCGTGGTCCGCCTACACCTCGGACCACACCGACTGGGCGTATCAGCTGGCTCCCGCGGGAAGGCTTCATGCGCGGGTGGCGTTCGACGTTTCGCCGGGCTTCACTCTTTTCGCGAGGTTCGAGGTGGCGACGCTCTGGACGCAGAGCAACGTCATCGGCTTCCGGGAAGGCAGCGGCCACGCGAGCTCAGCGGAGAACCTGTGGTTTGGGCTCTGCCTCGGCGCACAGTTCGGCGTCTTCTGAAGAGCAGGGAAGAGGAGCGGTGGGCAGTCGGTGTTGCCTTGCATCGTCCGCGGTAGCCCGGACTTCAAGACCGTTCCCCCACGACCTCGCCACCGACTGGCCTGGTCGGCCACCCGCCGCAGGCTTGAAGGTCGCAGCAGTGTGGTGGGGTTGAGCGGATTCGGGTGCCGGACCGTTCTGAAGTCCAACCTGAGCAGCCTGGCGAATTTCGTCCGGAAACCGGACCTTTTTCGCCAGGCTTGCCGATGGGGGTCCCGTACTTCCGCTCGGGCTACAGCCGCGCCGTCTTGAGCAGCCGCTGCG
This sequence comes from Archangiaceae bacterium, assembly GCA_043776025.1. GTDB lineage: Bacteria > Myxococcota > Myxococcia > Myxococcales > Myxococcaceae > JAYVRT01. Next base: position 5,253 of record JAYVRT010000065.1, read on the forward strand.
CGGTGCGGGCGCCCTCTTCGGCGTCCATCAGTCCCAGCGGCTCGCGAACGGCGCGGGGGACGTCCTCGCCTCCGAGCCGGGCCAGCGTCCGCGCTTGTGCTTCCCGGGCTCGGCGGCGCTGCGCCAGCGGCAGCCGGTGCTCGAGCGTGCTGGCGAGCGCGAAGGACCACTGGGCGTGCTGGCGTTCCTCGGCGGCGATCTTCCCCATCACCTGGCGGACCGCGGGCTCGGTGGCGTGCGTCGCCTGCCACTGGTTGACCGCGGCGCCGTACAGCTCACGCCCGCAGCCTTCGCTGGCGTTGTCGAGCGCCAGTTCCTCGAGCGATCGGGGCTCGGGCGTTCCACTGAGCGTCAGCGGCGCCGGGCAGTGGCCGAAGCGCAGCGCAAGGCCGGTGACTGCGCGCGCGTGCCGCACCTCGTCGAGCGCGGCGACCCGCGCGTGCTGCGCGTGGGCGTGCAGGCCGTGGACGTCGAGCTCGTCGGCAAGCTGGGCGAACGCCTGCACCGCGGCGGTCTCGAGCTGCGCCATCCGCGAGATCCACGAGCCGGCGCTGCCGTCGACGTTCGAGAGCGACGCGAGGCCTGGAGGGGCGCGGCCGCCGACGCACTGAATCGCGCACCGCAGCAGCCCCGCATCCACCGGGTCACAGGTGCTGAAGCCGCCGTCTGGGCAGAGGTCCTGACACTCCTCGTAGGTGAGGTAGCCGCCGTCGTAGGGGCCGCCGTCGGCGAGGTTGCCGGACCATTTGACGGTCTCGCTCTTCCCGCACGTTCCGCCGGTGCCGCCCCCGCAGATGAAGCAGCCCGACAAGGCCGGCGCCCCTGCAACCAGCAGCCCACCGCGCATCCACCATTTCCAGTTCTTCACAGGAACCCCCTACTGAAGATTGTCCGCAGATGATGACACGCTTCGCCGCGGCAGGCGGAGCACCCCAGCGATCGTCAGCCCCATCCACGCCATCGACATCAAGATCGCCAGCTTCTCGAGGACGGGAAGGCCGGTGGTGGTCTCGGCGCCGCGGGCAATCTGCCCCGCGAACACAGCGACGGTGACGGCGGTGAGGACCAACGTCGCGGCGGCGGCGAGGCGAATCGGACGCGAGGGCGTGGAAGTCGTCCACGCGCCGAGGGTTGCTCCGAGCGCGGCGAGCAACCCGGGCACCGCGGTGCTCAGGACCAGCGCCCCATGCATTCGCGGCCCGACCATCCACGAGGGCAGCGCGACGATCGCGATTCCCCCGAGGCTGCACAGCACTCCACATATCCACACCATTCGGCCGAGGCGCTTCTTGTCGGAGAACAACGCGGGCGTGACGAAGAAGAAGGGCCCCAGGGCGACGACGTAGGCGTACAGGCCCAGCTCGGCGAACTTCGCGCCAGTGGGGTTGGGCTGACCGTTGATCGCCACCGGCCGGGTGAGGTCGCAGAGGAAGTTGCGCACCTGCGAGTGTCCCGCGGCGTGCGGGTCTTCCCAGGTTCCTCCCGGGTACGCAGACATCGCCAGCAGCATCAGCGCGGCGAAGGCGAGCAGGGGAGGCAGCACCGCAATCGCCGCGATGCGGTGGTGGACTCCGGCCGCCATCAGTGCGGTCTGCTCAGCCCGTCGGCCGCGGTCGCCAGCTCGACGTCGCGGTGGGTGAGCGCCTTCGCGTCGTGGGTGAACAAGCGCACCGTCACCTTCTGCCCGCGGATGTCGAGATCTGGATGGTGGTCGGCGGTCACGGCGACGGCCGCGAGCTTCTGCACGAAGGCAATCCCGGCGAGGAACGTGGGGAACTCGAAGGTCCGCTCGAGCTGGCCGCCGGGAACCGCCCAGCCGGCGTGGCCAGAAAGAAACTTCTGCAGCTGTTCGGCGGGCAACGGGGTCTGGTCTTGTTTCATCTTCAACCGCCTGGAATGGGTTTTAACTACGCTTGCCCGATGGGCTTCACGTACGCGCTCGCGGGGATGATCCCCGCGCTGTTGGCTATGTATTACGTCGACCGCCTCGACGCCGCACGGCCGGAGCCCCGCTGGCAGCTGCGCAAGGTCGCCATCTGGGGTGGCCTGGCAACCATTCCCGTCATCTTCATCGAGAAAGGGTTCGACAGCGTCGGCTTCGACCCCCACTCACCCATCGGCGCCCTCTTCACCAGCTACGTAACCGCCGGCTTCACCGAGGAGACGGCGAAGGCGGTGGTGCTGCTGCTCGCGGTCTGGCGCCACCCGGCCTTCGACGAGCGGATGGACGGCATCGTCTACGCCACCCGCGCCGGGCTCGGCTTCGCGTTGGTGGAGAACGTCGGCTACCTGCTGGGGACGAAGAGCGCCGGCGGCTTCGCAGGGATGTTCATCGCCCGGGCGATCCTCGCGGTCCCGCTGCACGCCATCTGCGCCGGCTTCATGGGCTACTACGCGGCGATCAAGCGCTTCGACAACCGTGGCCCGGGGATGCTCGGCGGCCTGTTGATCGCCATCCTCCTGCACGGCACCTACGACGGGGCGATCTTCATGTGTGGCGCGATTCCCAAGGGCAGCGAAGCGGTGATTCTGCTGCTGCTGCCGGTCCCGCTCGCGGTGGTTGGGCTCGGCCTGATTCGCCTCAAGAAGCACTCCCGCGACGCCCTGGCGATGGACGAGCTCGCGCACCCCGGCCGGCCGCGCCTGCCTCCGGGCCTGGGCTTCGTGCTGCGTTAGTCCGCGACGAGGCGGAACCCGACGCCGCGCACGGTCTTCAGCTCGAAGCCGTCGCCCTTGAGCTTCTTCTTCAATGAGCTGACGAAGTTGTCGACGGTGTGGGTATCGACCACCACGTCCTTGCCCCAGACGGCGTCGAGGATGTCGTCGCGGCTGAGCACCTTCTCTCCGGCCTTGAGCAGGCAGACGAGCAGGTCGAACTCTTTTCGGGTCAGCTCCACCGCGCCCTCGGGGCCGACGACGGTGCGGGCATCCTCATCGACCCAGAACTTCCCCAGTCGACGCCCCCGGGCCCCCGCGCCCCGGCGGACGAGCGCGGCGACGCGGGCGAGCAGCTCGCGCAGCCGGTAGGGCTTGGCGAGGTAGTCGTCAGCGCCGGCGTCAAAGCCGCGGACCAGGTCCTCCTCGAGGCTGCGGGCGGTGAGCATCAGCACCCGGCTGGTGTGGCCCGCCTCGCGCAGCTGGCGGCAGAGCGAATAGCCGTCGCCGTCGGGCAGCATCAGGTCGAGGACGACGACGTCGAACCGCCCGGCCTCCAGCGCCTTCCACGCGGTCTTGACGCTCGCCGCCTGGGTGACGGCGTAGCCCTGCTCTTCGAGGTTGTCGCCGAGGGTGACCCGAAGGTTCTCGTCGTCTTCGACCAACAGGATCGAGCTCATGCGGCGGCGGGGAACTTCATCACGAACGTGGTGCCTTCGGCATCCGAGCGCCCGACGGCGATCGAACCGTGGTGCAGCGACATGATGCGGCGAGCGAGCGCGAGGCCCAGCCCGCTGC
>JAYVRT010000066.1:0-2626 GCA_043776025.1 Archangiaceae bacterium
GGGGTGCTGGCGGTCAGCTGTGGCCCGGCGAGCCTCTCGTCCGGACAAATTGACCCGACCGGCGGTGACGTCTGTCTGCCGGACAACCGGGTCTGCATCAGAATTCCCCCGGGCGGCGTCGACCAGGTCGTCGGCATCCGGATCAACCCCACCGACGACATCCCCGGCGGAATCATCGGCGAGGGCTTCGACATCGGCCCCTCGGGCACCCGGTTCCTCAAGCCGGCGACGGTGACGTTCAAGTACAGCCAGCTCGACGACGGCGGGCTCAACCCGCTGATTCTCCGCGTCTACACGAAATACTCCGGCGGCGACTGGGTCCCGCTGGCGACACCGGTGCCCCCGGTGGATCGGGTGCGTGAGACGGTGTCCGGCACGGTGGATCACCTCTCGCCGTTCGTCCTCCTCCGATCTGATCGCCTGCCCGACGGTGGGCTTCCAAACGAGATCGACGGCGGCCCGCCCGACAGCGGAACGGTGATCGTCGTCCCCCCGGTGGACGGCGGGAAGGACGGCGGCCGGCCCGACGCGGGGAAACCTGACGGCGGGGGTGGTGGCGCGGGCGGTGGCGCGGGCGGTGGCGCGGGCGGTGGCGCGGGTGGTGGTTCAGGCGGCGGCGGGGCAGGGGGCGCGGGCGGCGGCGGCGGTGCCGTGGACTCCGGCACTCCAGACGCGGGGAAGGCAGACGCAGGCGTGGATGCGGGCTTCGACGCCGGCTTCGACGCGGGGTTTGATGCCGGCTTCGACGCCGGCTTCGACGCAGGCTTCGATGCGGGTGTCGACGCGGGCGTCGATGCGGGTTTTGACGCTGGAACCGACGCGGGTTCGGCTTGCACCGACGGCGGCGGCGACGGCGGCGATGGCGGCTGCTGAACGCGGGTCCCAGTCATCCGGGAAGGCGGCCGTGCCCTGACGGGCGGTGCATGAACGGAGTCGGGCGCTGCTTCCCGCCAGTCGAGGCGACCGTCAGTCGTGCGTCTTCAGGCCGTACTTCGTCACCAGCCGGTGCACGTAGTTGCGGGCGATGCCGGCCTCGCGCGCCATCTGGGAGATGTTGCCGTTGCACTTGTCGAGCAGCGCCTGCAGGTACTCCTTGGTGAAGCTCTCGACGAGGCGTTCCTTGGCTTCCTTGAACGGCAGGTCGGTGATCCCCTCGTTGGCCTGGAGGCTCCGGGCGCTGGTGCTCTCGTTGGGCAGCGGGTCGACGTCGGCGCCGGCGAGCGCGCGCTCGACGAGGTTGCGCAGCTCGCGGACGTTGCCGGGCCAGTGGTAGGCGGCGAACCGCGCCATCAACCCGCGGGGCAGCTCGAAGGCGCCCCGGCCCATGTTCTTCACGAAGTGCTCGGTGAGCAGGGGGATGTCGTCGAGCCGGTCGCGCAGCGGCGGCACGTGCACCAGCACCACCGCCAGCCGGTAATACAGGTCGCGGCGGAAGCGGCCGGCCTCGATCTCCTCCTCGAGGTTGCGGTGGGTGGCGGCGATCACCCGCACGTCGATGCGCCGGTGTTTGTCCTCGCCCACCCGGCGGACCATGCCGCCCTCGAGCACCCGCAGCAGCTTCGGCTGGAGATCCAGCGGCAGCTCGCCCAGCTCGTCGAGGAAGATCGTGCCCCCGTCGGCCTCGAGGAAGGCGCCGTTGCGATCGGAGATCGCCCCGGTGAACGCGCCCTTCACGTGGCCGAACAGCTCGCTCTCGATCAGGCTCGGCGCCACCGCGCCGCAGTCGACCACCACCAGGGGCCGCCCGACGCGCTTGCTGCGGGCGTGAATCGAGTCGGCCATCACCTCTTTGCCGGTGCCGGTCTCTCCCAGCAGCATCACCGTCGAGTCGGTGGGGGCGACCTTCTCCAGGATTCCGAACAGCTGCCGCATCGCGGGCGCGGCGCCGATTACCGTGCCGAAGCTGCTCTGCGCCGCGGGCAGGCCGAGATCCTCTTCGACCATCGAGATCTTCAGCGAGGTCTTGCCGACGGTGACCACCGCCGCGTCCTCGACGATCACCTCGGTGATCCGCGCCCCCGCCATGTACGACCCGTTGGTGCTGTCGAGATCCCGCACCCGCACTCCGTCCGGCCGGGCGAGCAGCTCGACGTGGTAGCGCGAGACGGTGGTGTCCTTGAGCATCAGGCCGGCGTCGGCGTGGCTGCCGATTTTCATCGCCCCTTCGATCGCCCGGGTGACGCCGAGGTCGGGGCCCGCGACCACCGAGACCTGGTATTTCCGCTCCTTGAGCGTGCCGCTGCGCTGATCCAGGCGCAGGAGCGCGCCGGGGCGCTGCAGGGGTTCGGTAGCGTTGATCATCGCGGGCGCGACTATAACTTCACAACCCGACGCGACAACGCGATTGCGCGATTGCGAGGCACATCGCCCCTTGAGAGTATGCGCGCCGTTCGAACCCAAGGAGTGACATGGCACCCAGCGGCGAAAAAATTACCCAGGCCAACAACAAGCTGATCGTCCCCGATCACCCGATCATCCCCTTCATCGAGGGCGACGGCACCGGGCGCGACATCTGGAAGGCGTCGGTGATGGTGATCGACGCCGCGGTCGAGAAGGCCTTCAAGGGCAAGAAGAAGATCGCCTGGATGGAGGTGCTCGCCGGAGAGAAGGCGTTCAAGCAGAAGAA
>JAYVRT010000067.1:0-2622 GCA_043776025.1 Archangiaceae bacterium
CCGGCAGCCTGCTGATTTCCCTTCCCGCGACCTCGCTCACCCTTCACCTCAACGAGTCAAAGAGCGTAATCGCCACCGTCACCCCGACCAACGGCTTCAACGGTACCGCCACCTTCGCCCTCGCCGGGTTGCCCAGCGGGGTCACCGGCACCTTCAACCCCACGTCGGTCTCGATGACGACCGCCCCGGTCAACGTGACGGTGACGCTCCATTCAGCCTCTGACATCCTCGGCAAGCTCGGCCAGCCGCTGACGCTCACTGCCACTGCCGGCACGATCTCGAGCAGCGCGCCGCTGACGCTCGACGTGCTGCAAGAGGTGCTGATCACCATCCCCAAGGGCGTCAACCTCGGCACCACCCAGGCGCCCAACACCGCCGCCTTCGGAGCGGTCTCGACGTCGGTGATCTACGTCGCGCCCGGCACCAAGGTGACCTTCATCAACATGGACACCCGCACCCATGAGATTCACGCCAACAACAACCCGACCGGCCTCCAGCACGAGCCCGGGCAGCTCCAGCCCAACGGTGCCAACACCTACAGCCAGATCCTCAAGCAGGGCACGGTGAACTTCCGCTGCCACATTCACCCCAACATGCTGGGGCAGATCGTCGTGCGCTGAGCGCTACTCGCGCAGGGCGAGCAGGTACCCGACGCCACGCACCGTGTGAATCAGCGGCTTGCCGAAGGGCTTATCTACCTTCGCCCGCAGGTGACGGATGTGGACCTCGACGACGTTTGAGATCACATCGAGGCTGTGCTCCCAGACGTGCTCGATGATCCGCGATCGGGAGACGGCCTCACCCCGGTTCTCCAGCAGCGCCTGGAGCAGCGCGAACTCCCGTGTCGTGAGGTGGATCTCGACGCCGTTGCGTTGCACCGAGCGCCGAACCGGATCCAGCGTCAGATCAGCGCAGCGGAAGGTCGGATTCGAACGCCGCGTCGTGCGCCGGAGCACCATCTTCACGCGCGCGAGCAGTTCCTCGAAGTTGAACGGCTTGACGATGCAGTCGTCGGCGCCGCTGCGCAGCGCGTGCAGCCGCGAATCGAGCGAATCGTTGCTGTTGAGGACGATGAAGGGCGTCGCGTCACCCTCGGTCGCCGGGCCGTCCCACTGGGCGCGACTCTCGAGCAGGATCAAGTCGAAGCGCTCGACCTGGAGCAGCTTGGCCGCCTGGGCCCTGTCGGCGCACGCCGTCACCGAAAAGCCATGGTCGCGCAGCCCGCGGCTCAACAGATCCCGCGTCGGCAGCTCACTTTCAACGACCAACAGCCTCATCGCCTCGGGGGCTGCAAGCTCAAGCATGGTGAGACGCCGCAGTTCATCCGCCGTGCCGGGTGCAACAGCCCTGTTTGCGGATAGATGCGGGCTCCGGCCCGCGCTCCGCCTGCAATCGGCTTTCAGTGACTTGAAGCCCTTTTCATCTGCGCCGACGACCGCCGCCCAGCTGCGGGTCAGTCGGTTCAGCCCGACCAATTCTAGGTAGTGTGGGGCCATCTTGCCGAAGCCGCAGCGCCACTCCGGTTACTCCCCGCGTTGGCCCGGCCGTCAGCGGGCGCCTGCGCCCGAGGGCCTACACTACGACCCACGGTTCCTCTCCGCCGAAGGTCACCTCGCGATCTGTCAGTGGCTCACCACGCTGCACCCGATCTGGGAGAACCGGTTCTCCGACCTGCGGCCTCCTCCCGAGGAACAGGAGCAGCGACGGCTGCTGCGGCCAGTCTATTGGCTGGGCAACTGGCAGTTCGCCTGCCTCGACTACTACCGGCCACCGAACGGGATCCACGATCGCTGCGTCCAGGCCGAGCCCTTCCCTGCGCTGATACAGAAGCTCGTCGACGAGATCGAAGTTCTGACGCGGACGATGTTCCACGGCAAGGATCTCCCCGACAAGTGGAAGCTCAACACCTGCCTGATCAACCTCTACGGCAAGCGGCTGGAGAACGAAAAGTGGGTCGACACCGCCCGGGTGGGCGAGCACCGCGACTTCGAACCGGGCCCGGTGGCCTCGGTCTCACTCGGAGAGCGAGCGCTTTTCCAATTCGTCGAGAGCCGCCGTCCGGGCGAGCGCGAAGGGGTGGTGTCCCAGCAATGGCTCGACGACGGCTCGCTGCAGATCTTCGGCGGCGATCGTTGGAAGAAGCGGCTGTTCCACCGGGTGCAGCGCGTCGACCACCGCGCCGGCCGGAGCTTCGCGCTCAACGTCACTGACTTCGTCACCCGGCGGGTGAACTTCACCTTCCGCTACGTTCCCGACGAGCACGTGGTGCCGGTCTACCATCTGTCGGAGCAGGCGCGGCGGGACGTCGACGTGTATGTGCGCCAGCTTGCAGAGCACTCAGCGTTCTTCGCCCGAGAGCTTGCCCGGTGAAGCCCTGGAAGACGCTGAGCGACTCGGTGGCTCCTGGCGGCGCGAAGTTCGTGCTCCAGCAGCGCGAGGACGAGTACGCGATCCGCGTCGACGGCCACCTGCTGATGAGCAGCCGTTCGAGCGGCTCGGAGCGGGCGATGGCCGAGGCGGGCTGCGCGCGCCTGGCGTCGGCGAAGGCGCCTCGGGTGTTAATCGGCGGGCTGGGAATGGGCTTCACCCTGCGCGCGGTTCTCGATCTGCTGCCCGACAACG
>JAYVRT010000068.1:0-8669 GCA_043776025.1 Archangiaceae bacterium
CCTTCACCGCGCGGTGGTGGCGGGTGAACTTGTGCTCGACCTCGTAGACGGCGCCCAGGCCGCCGGAACCGAGGTGGCGCACCACCACCAGGCGATCGGTGATCAGCGAGCCCGCGACGAGCTGGCCTGGAGACGGGTCCGCCAAGTTGCCGGCAGCATACGCGTTGGGTTCGGCACGTCGACCGTCAGCTTGCTTCAGCCCCCGAAGGCCTCGGCGAAGTAGTCGTGCATCATCTTGAAGGCGCGCTTCGCCACCGTCGGGCTGTACTGCGCCTGGCCCGGTGCGTTCGCCGTGGGGTCGGTGAAGCTGTGCACCGCGCCGCCGAAGTCCACCGACTGCCAGTCGACCTTCGCCTTGCGCATCTCCGCCTCGAAGACCGCGACCTGCTCCGGGGGGACGTTGGGGTCATCGGCGCCGTTCATCGCGAGGATCTTCCCCTTGAACGCCGACGCATCGGGGTTGGGGGTGTCGAGGCCGCCGTGAATCGAGACCACCGCCGCCACCTTGGCGCCGCTGCGCGCCAGCTCGAGGACGCTGGTGCCGCCGAAGCAGAAGCCGAGCGCCCCCAATTTGCCCGCGTCCACCCCCGCCGCCTTGCCCTGGGCGAGCAACACCTCGAGCGCTTTGTTGACCCGCTCCCGCATCAGCTTGCGATCGCCCTTCACCGCGCCAGCCGCCTTCCCCGCCTCGCCACCGTTGGTGGGGCGCACCGACTTGCCATACATGTCGGCGACGAAGACGACATAACGCTGGCCGGCGATCTCCTCCGCCTGCTTCAGGTTCGCCGCGTTGATCCCCATCCAGTTGGGCACCAACACCAGGCCCGGCCGCGGCGTCTTCACCGCGTCGTCGTAGATCAACACCCCTTCGAACTTCGTCGGGCCCAGCTCGTAGGCCACCGGCTTCGAGACGGACTTTGCGTAACCAACCGAGCCCACCAACAGCACCGCGGCGATCAGACTTTTCATCCGGCGGTGGATAACAAGAGACAGACCCGAAGTAGAACGTTGATGTGCCCGCGCTGCGCCTGGTGCGAGACGGAAGACTGAAGCCTCAGTAGTGGCAGACGATGGTGGCGCAGACAGCTCCAGACTGGCAGCGGTCGTTGTCGTCCCCGCAGTTGCAAGCGCCGGTGGTGCAGGTCTGGACGTTGCCCGGGCCGCTCGGGCACTGGCTGCCGCCGCCGGGGCAGGTGCATTGGCCGGAGTAGAAACTGCCGCTGTTGGCGGGGGCACAAGCCCCGCTGGTACACGCGGTTCCGCAGGCCCCACAGTTGGCCGAATCGGTTCCCAGGTTCTTGCAGAAGGTCGCATTCGGGCCCGTCCCGCAGCACACCGAAGCGGAGGTCGCCCCCGAGGTGCAGTGCTTGTGGAGACACGCTGGGTCGGCACAGTCGATGAGCCCATTGCCATCGTTGTCGAGTCCATCGAAGCAGTTGGTCTCTGCCGGCGCGGTGCACGCGCCCGCGGTGCAGGTCGAACCCGCCGCGCACATCGCGCCCGCTCCGCACTTGCATACCCCCAGGGAACAGGTGTCCGCGCGCGTCCCGCACGCAGTGCAGTTGGTCGCCGGAAGGCCGCAGGCGGCAAGCGTGCTCCCCGCTGCGCAAGTATTTCCGCTGCAGCACCCGCTGGCGCAGCTGGTGGAGTCGCAGACGCAGGTGCTGGTGCCGGAGCAGCGCTGCCCAGCGGCGCAGGCCGGGTTCGTCCCGCACTTGCAGTCGCCCGTGGCCGAGCAGTTGTCGGCAGCGATCCCGCAGGCGACACAGGCTCTCCCGCTCGACTCACACGACGCGAACGTTGGAGGGCTGACGCAGCTGTTTCCGCTGCAGCAGCCGCCAGGGCAACTGGTCGCGTCACAGACGCAGCCGGTGCCTGTGCAATGTTGACCGACGCCGCAGATCGCGCCGGCGTTGCACTGGCACGCTCCACCGGCGCTGCAGCTGTTGGCCCGTACCGCGTCGCAGGCGCTGCACGCGTTTCCGCCGGTGCCGCACAGTGACGCGGTCAACGAAGTGACGCACGTCGAGCCGTTGCAGCAGCCGGTCGCGCAGTTGGCGGCGTTGCAGCCGGCGCACACCTGGGCGGTGCACGTTTGGCCTCCGCACGAGGCGCACGCCGCGCCGTTCTTCCCGCAGACTGTGTTCGAGGAGCCCGCCTGGCACACGCCGGAAGCGTCACAGCAGCCGGAAGGGCAGCTGGTGGCGTCGCAGATGCATCCACCCCCGGAGCAGCGCTGCCCTGGCTGGCAGGCAGTTCCAGTTCCGCAGGCACACGCGCCGGCGGTGCAGCGATCCGACTTGGTGTCGCAGGCAGAGCAGGCCGCCGCCGGAGCCCCGCAGGCCGCAACCGTTTGTCCCGCGGTGCCCAGACAGGTCGCGCCATTGCAGCAACCCGTCGGGCAGGATGCGGCGGTACAGGCGCAGCTGGCACCCGAGCAAACCTGGCCGCTGCCGCAGGCCGCAGACGCGCCGCACTTGCAGACTCCAGCGACGCAGGTATTGGTGCTGCCGGAACAAGGCGCGCACGCCGCCCCTCCAGTGCCACACGCGCCGCTGCCCTGCGATGCGGTGGTGACACACGCCCCCGCGCTGCAGCAGCCAGCCGGACAGCTGGTGGCGTCGCAGACGCACGCGCCGCCGGAACACCGCAGCCCCGCAAGGCAGGCCGCGCCAGCGCCGCATTTGCAGGCGCCGCCGCCGCAACTGTCGGCGGTGACTCCGCACGAAGAACACGCCGCACCAGCGGCGCCGCACTTGGCCGCGGTCGCGGGGTTGATGCAGGCGCCGGCGCTGCAGCACCCGCCAGCGCAGCTGGTCGAGTTGCAGACGCAAGCGCCACCGACGCAGGCGAGGCCAGGGCCGCAGGCGGCGTTCGCGCCGCACTTGCAGGCGCCCCCAACACAGGTGTCGGCCGAGGTCGCGCTGCAAGCGGTGCAGGCGACGCCCCCAGCGCCGCACGCCGCGGCCGAGCTCGTCTGGCAGACCCCGTTCAGGCAGCACCCCGAAGCGCAGTTGGAGGGGCCGCAGCCACTGCAAGCCTTGCTGGCGCACGTCTGGGGCGAAGGACAGCTCTGGCACGCGCCGCCGGCGTTCCCGCACGCGCCCGTCGCTGTGCCTGGCTGGCATTGGTTGCCGGCACAGCACCCGGTCGGGCAGCTGGCACCGTTGCAGACGCAGACCCCACCGACGCATTGCTGACCGGCGGTACACTGAGCCGTCGCGCCGCATTTGCAGGCGCCGCCCGCGCAGTTGTCGGCGGTGGTGGTGCTGCAGGCACTGCAGCTGGCGCCCGCGCCGCCGCACATCGCGGCGGTGGGCGTGGTGCATTGGCCTGCGTTGCAGCAACCGGACGGGCAACTGCTGGCGTCGCAGACGCAAGCGCCACCCACACATCGCTGGCCGGCCCCGCACGGAGCGCCAGCGCCGCAGGCGCACTGTCCCGCGGTGCAGGTGTCCGAGGGGGCCATCAGACAGGACGTGCAGACCGCGCCTCCCATTCCGCAAAGGGTGTCGGTCGGCATCTGGCAAGTCCCGTTGAAGCAGCAGCCGCTGGGGCAGTTGAGGGTGTTGCAGCCCCCGCAGCTGCCACTGGAGCAATCGCCACCCGCGGGGCAGACCTGGCATCCCAGACCGCCACTGCCGCAAGCGTTGGTCAGAGTCCCGGGCTTACAGAAGTTGCCCTCGCAGCAGCCGCCGCAGGTCTCGGGGCCGCAGCCCGCGACCGCCCCGCCGCCGCCGCCCGAGCCACCTCCCGCGCCGCCCCCTCCCCCGCCGCCGCCACCCGGCCCCCCGTCGCCTCGGGGTGTGCAGAAGCCACCGACACAGGTGCTCGAATCGACGCACTGCGCGTTGGTGGTGCAAGCGTAGGAAAGCTTCTCGAACCCGGTGCCGGCGCAGGTGCAGCCGACGGCGAGCGGTAGGGTCCAAACGACAAGCAGAAACCTCGTCAAGGGGGCGTCTCCAACCAAGGTGGTTCTCACGAAGCCCGCGGGCCCACAGCGCTGTTCTTCAGAGGTCGTTTGCGGGCTCAGCAACAGGCAACAAACGTCTCGCGATCGAGCCTAGCCGTTGTGCGAGGCTTTCAAGCTCCACCATATCAGTTGCCGGCCCCAAACAGCGTCACTGGGAGATCCTTGCCTTTGAGCTTCACCTCGCCCAGCGCCGTCAGCTGGGCGCGGCGCCGCGGTGGCAGCTGGGCCGCGAGCCCGTCGGAGACGATCACCGGGGTGTGCAGGTCCTTGGTCGCCGACTCGAGCCGCGCGGCAGTGTTGACCACGTCGCCGATGACGGTGAACTCCTTGCGGTGGGCACTGCCGATCGGGCCCTGGAGCACCTCGCCGAAACTGATGCCGATGCCGTTGTCGAGCGGCGCCAGGCCCGCCTTCACCCACTGCTGGTTGAGCAGCTGCAGCTCGAGCCGCATCGCCAGAGCGGCGTCGAGCGCCGCCTCCGCGGGGTTGGGCAGCTGAATCAGGCCTCCGAAGACGGCCATCACCGCGTCGCCGATGAACTTGTCCACCGTGCCGCCGTGCTCGGTGATCACCCCGACCATCCGATCGAAGTACTGGTTGAGCCGTTCGACCACCTCGGCGGGCTGCGCGTTCTCACTGAAGGCGGTGAAGCCTCGCAGGTCAGAGAAGAGAACCGCCACCTGCTTGCGCTCGCCTTTGACCCCCGCCTTCTCGCGGATCAGCTTCTCCCGCACCTCGGGGCTGACGTACTCGCCGAAGAGCGCGCTCAGCGAAGCCTTCTCCCGGGCCTCTGCCCGCACCCGCACCAGCAGCTTCCGCGTGGTGGTTGCCAACGCCCCGACGATGAAGCCTTCTCCGATCATCATGATCGCCTTGACGGCGTGCACCATCGGCGAGCGCAGGTCCTCACGCAGCGAAGGATCGAGGTCGACCGGCAGCTGCTCGAGGTGAGGCCGGGCGACGAGGTAGGTGAGCATCATCATCGCCGCGCTGAAGAAGCCCGTCAGCCGCGAGAGGTTCTTGTCGAGGAGAAACCCGGAGAGGGCGATCGCGATGAAGAAGGTGAGGTTGATCGGCCCGTTGAAGAAGGTGCCGGCGCCGAATGGAAGGAACAACTCCAGGGCGAGGTTGAACCCGAGGGGAATCGTGCAGAACAGCGCGAACATCCCCGCGGCGATCGCCGAGTGCATCCTCCGCCGCAGCGCCAGCCTCCGGACTGCGTAGGTAAAGGCGGTGACCGCCAGCGGGAAGAAGGCCGCCGCGAGAAAGGTGCGATCGAACCAGGCAAGGACGAAGACCGGCACCGACGTGAGCGCGGCGAGGGCCACCGCGTACCGGGAGCCGCTGGCGAGCGCTTCGTTCGCCTCGAGCCGAATGCTCGCTTCGAGGTCGGAGTCTGGGACCATGGCCGGCCTCAGTCTAGGCCGCGGTCTGCCGCGCCGGCGCGAACGATTGGCGCCACCGAGAAAGCGCCGAAAGGCACGGGGCTGCGACAAGGCGGCCCACCATGAGCCCCGTCGAATCGATGCCCGACGCCTGAAGCTTCCGCCGCATCGGAGCGAGGTTCGTCGAGTACACGATCGCCCCACTTGAAGAACTACCTCTTCCAGATCGACGGCGCGACCGCGGCGGCGACGCGGCACCTGACGATCCCCAGGGATCTCCCCGGCTCACTCACCTCGGTTGACGTTGGGCAGCTCGTCGAGGTCGACGGCATTGTCGCGCCAACTTCCCCCGGCTGCTGGGGCGGGCGCCGAGGTCTGCATCGCGAGGACGAAGTCGCGCGCTGGACCCGGCACGTTCGGCTTCTCCGAAGGGGCACTGACGGGGATCGGAATCCTCGAGCTCGTGTGCGTGGCGGTCTTCGCGATCCCCAAGACGCGGGTCCTCGGGGCGGGGCTGCTCACCGGCTATCTGGGCGGGGCGGTCGCGACCGAAGTGCGGGTCGCCGGCCCGTTCATTCCGGCGCTGGTGCTCGGCGCGTTGGTCTGGCTCGGCCTGTACCTGCGAGACCCGAAGGTCCGCGCGGTCAGCCCGATCTAGGGGACGACGGAGACGCACTCCACCAGGCAGGAGAACGTCGCCCCGGTGCATGACTTCTCGCTGATGCAGTCGTTGCAGCGGTCGGCCTTGGCCCGGTAGTCCTTGTCTTCGCCCGCATTGCGGCGGCAGCGCGACTCGCAGCCGTCGACGTCGTAGGCGGTGTCGAAGCACGACGCATAGCGGTTGCAGATCGCGCGGCAGTCGAGCGCCGAATCGATCGTCTGCACCACGGCGCACCGGGTGAGCGCCAACACGAGTAGCCCTGCCAAGGCGAGCCTCACGACTCCTCGGCCGCCAGCTGGAACTGGGGAACTTCGCCGCGGCCGAACTGCTGCATCATCCGCAGGTGAGAGCCGAGCGCCTCGAGGAAGGTGGCGTTCTCGAAGTACGGCAGCCCGTGCTCCCGCGCGACCTCGCGGACGATCGGCGCCAGCGCCGGGTAGTGGATGTGGCAGATCTTCGCGAAGAGGTGATGCTCGATCTGGTGGTTGAGCCCGCCGAAGAAGAACGTCGCGAACCGGTTGTCGGGAGCGAAGTTCGCCGTCGTCCGCAGCTGGTGCGCCGCCCACGAGTGCGCCACCTTCGACGGCGGCAACAGCGCCGGCCCTTCGACCACGTGCGCCAGCTGGAACACCACCGCGCTCGTCAGCCCCAGCGCCCCGTGTACCAGCAGGTAGCCGGCAAGCACCTGCCACCAGGCGTAGCCACTGACGGCCATCGGCAACGCGAGGAAGAGCCCCAAGTGCAAGAGCTTCCAGGCGGTGAGCTTCACCAGCTCGATCGCCGGGGTCCGCTGGCCGGTGCGGGGATCCGGCGTCAGCGCCTGCTGGAAGTCCTTCTTGAAGACCCAGACCAGGGTGGTGAAGCAGTAGAGGACGAGCGCATACAGATGCTGGAACCGGTAGATCAGCGACGGGTTCTCACGCGGGTAGAGCAGCAGGAACGGGCCGGGCTCGAGGTCTTCATCGACTCCCGGGACGTTGGTGTACGTGTGGTGGACGAAGTTGTGCGCCCGCGACCAGGTGTACGAGCTCGCGCCCATCAAATCGAACGCGTGGGCCACGGTCCGGTTGATCCAGGGCCGTGACGAGAGCGCGCCGTGAATCGCGTCGTGCGCGACGTTGAAGCCGATGCCGGCCATCACCAGGCCGAGCGCGAGGCAGACCGGAATCGCCGCCAGCGCAGGGAGCACGCCGCTGACGAGGAGCCCCCAGAGCGTGACCGCGGCCCCAAGAAAGAGGGCGACCTTGAGCATCATCCGCCCACCCCCGTGCTTCGACAGACCCCGGCTCGCGAAGTAACCGTTGATCCGCTCGCGCAGCGCGGTCTGAAGCTTCAGGTCGCGGGTGTCGAAGTGAACGCCGGTGCGAAGGCCCATGGAGCAGCCAGCATGCGAGGCCCGACGTCACCGGATGACCACGGAGGAGGTCAGGTGCGCCGCCGGCGCAGCAGCACCGCCATCAGCGCCAGCATCCCACCCGCCGCCCCGCCCGGCATTGTGCTGCAGCCCAGCGCCGGCCCGTGCTCGACGCAGACCCGCACCGTCCGTGCGACCCCTGCGTCCGCCGGCTCAGCCCCGCCGTCCACATCGAAGCCGCCGTCGGGATCCACGTCGGGCTCGTCTCCGGAGACGAAGGCCTCCCCCGCATCGACGCCGCCGTCGGCCGGGACCTCGGCCCACTTGAGGCAGACGTCCAGACTCTTCGAGCTGCTGCTGCTGTGGTGCGAGTGGTGGTGGGAGTCGGCGAACGCGGCGCTGCTGACGAGGGCGGCAGCGACGGCAAGGCGGTGAAGGGCGTTCATGAAAGCTTGGTTGCCGCGCCCAGCCAAAGCGATCCACCCCTTCAGGGGCCGAGGAGCTTTACCTTGCGCCACCAGGGATCCACCTGTTCCAGCCGCTTGGGCTCGGCGGGGGCCCCCAGCTGCGGCATCACCAGCTGCGCCCCCATGCCCGGCGCGAGCCCAACCAGCGTTTCCGCCGGCTCGTCCCACGCGTGGAGCGCGAGGTTGAAGGTGCCCCAATGCACCGGCAGCAGCGTCCCACCCCCGAGCAGCTGCAGCGCTTTGAGTGCGTTCGCGGGGCCCAGGTGAATGTCACCCCAGCTCTCGTGCCAGGCGCCGACCTCGAGCATCACGATGTCGAAGGGCCCCAGGCGCTGGCGGATCTGCGCGTACTCCTCGGTGAGCCCGGTGTCTCCGCTGAAGAACACCGAGTGCTTCGGGCTCTTGATCACCAACGAAGACCAGAGCGTCTGGTTGCGGTCGCGCAGCCCGCGCCCGGAGAAGTGCTGCGACGGCGCGGCGGTGAGCTTCAATTCCCGGTTGGGCACCTGCGCCTCTTCCCACCAGTCGAGCTCGAAGATCCGCTCGGGGGGAATCCCCCACGCCTCGAGGTGCGCTCCGACGCCGAGCGAGGTGTAGAAGGGCACGTCGAGCTTCCCCAGCGCGAGGATCGACGGGTAGTCGAGGTGGTCGTAGTGATCGTGCGAGATGATCACCGCGTCGAGCTTCGGCAGTTTGGGGATCGCCACCGGCACCGGCTGGAAGCGCTTCGGCCCGGCGAAGGTCAGTGGCGAGGCGCGGTCGCCCCACACCGGATCGGTGAGGATCCGCGCGCCGTCGATCTCCACCAGGGTCGTCGAGTGCCCCAGCC
>JAYVRT010000069.1:0-8667 GCA_043776025.1 Archangiaceae bacterium
CGCTGATCGGCCCTTCGGGCTGCGGCAAGTCCACCTTCCTCCGCTCACTCAACCGGATGAACGACCTGATCCCCGGTGCGAAGGCTTCAGGGCGGGTGACCCTCGACGGGGAGAACATCCTCGACCCGAGCGTCGACGTGGTCGAGCTGCGCCGAAAGGTGGGGATGGTGTTCCAGAAGTCGAACCCCTTCCCGAAGTCGATCTTCGAGAACGTGGCCTACGGCCTGCGGATCGTGGGGACCAACGACAAGGCCGAGCTGAAGAACCGGGTGGAGAAGAGCCTGAAACAGGCCGCCCTCTGGGACGAGGTGAAGGATCGCCTCGGCGACTCGGCGCTCGCGCTCTCGGGAGGCCAGCAGCAGCGGCTCTGCATCGCGCGGGCGCTGGCGATCGAGCCGGAGGTGGTGCTGATGGACGAGCCGGCGAGCGCGCTCGACCCGCTGAGCACGGCGAAGATCGAGGATCTGATCCGCGAATTGAAGAGCCGGTACACGATCGTGATCGTCACCCACAACATGCAGCAGGCGGCGCGGGTGTCCGACTCCACCGCGTTCTTCCTCATGGGCGAGATGGTTGAGGTGGGCCCGACGGCGACGATCTTCACCACCCCCAGCGACAGCCGCACCGAAGACTACGTAACCGGTAAGTTCGGGTGACCCATGGCCTCACGACACACTGACAAGGGCTTCGAGACTGACCTCGCCGACCTGCGGGAAAGGCTGCTGACGATGGGGGCGCGAATCGAGTCGGCGGTCGCCCACAGCATCAAGGCGCTCTCCGAGCGCGACTCGGCGATCGCGCGCGCGGTGATCGACGACGACGCGGAGGTCAATCGCCTCGAGGTCGACGTCGATGAGCGGTGCCGGAAGATCCTCGCCTTGCGGCAGCCGGCGGCCAGCGACCTGCGGCTGATCACCACGGCGCTGAAGATCGTCACCGATCTCGAGCGGTGCGGCGACCTGGCGGTCAACATCGCGGAGCGGGTGATCGACCTCAACGACGCGCCGGCGATGCTCCCGTCGAACTCGCTGCCCCGGTTGGCCGAGCTCGCCCAGGCCCAGATCAAGCGGTCCCTCGATGCTTTCGTCGCCTCCGACGTGGCGCTCGCCGAGTCGGTGCTCGCCGGAGACGAGATGCTCGACGCGCTCTTCCTCAAGCTCTTCAATGAGCTGCTGACGCTGATGATGGAAGACGCCAAATATATCCGCCGGGCGACGGCGCTGATGTTCATCGCCAAGCACCTCGAGCGCGTCGGTGACCACGCCACCAACATCGCGGAGATGGTCGTCTACATGGTGAAGGGCACCGACATCCGCCATCCGCGGAGCCGGCGGCTCAAGCTTCAGTCGTCGTCTTCCTCATCGACGCCGCCGCCAATTCCCGGCTCGAGCTGAACCTTGAGGGTGATCGGCTTGCGCGAGGGCTGCGTCGGGTGGCGCGGCGCGGGCGCCGGTCGCGGGCGCGGCTCGTCTGGCTTCGGCTCCGCGGGTGCTGCGAAAATGAGTTGCCAGCCCATGGGCGATCAATAGCGGCTGGAGAAGCAGGTCCTCAAGTCACACTTCTGTGACGTCGCGTCACCTTCCTGTTTCCGCGAGTTTGCGATCCGGTTTCCGCGGCGTGCGCCGGCTGTCGCAGGCGGTGGGCATTGTGCGCAACATGATGCTCCGCCGCTTCGAAATCGCCCTCTCGGTGCTGGCCCTCTCCGCCGCGCTTCGCAGCGTCGAGCTGGTGAGGCGTCTGCGCCGATGAGCGCGACGCTCGCCCACCTGTCGGACCTTCACCTCGGCGCCTCGCGCGCCGGGGAGCTCGCCGCCCGGCGGATGGTGGAGCAGCTGTTGATCGACGGCATCGACCACGTCGTCGTCACCGGGGATCTCACCGACTCGGGGCGGTTCGATCAGTGGGAGCTGTTCCGCGAGATCTTCGCGCCGCTCGAGCGCACTGGCCGGCTGACGATCGTCCCCGGCAACCACGACCGCGGCAACGACGACGTCGCTGCCCTGATGATGCGCAGCCAGCGGGTCCGCGTGCGCCACCGCCCCGGGTTGACCCTGGTGCGGGTGGACTCGACCGCGCCGCACAACAGCGTGCCGTTCCGTTCCCACGGCGATGTCTGCACCCAGACGCTGGCGGCGATCGACGAGGGCCTGGCGACCGCACCCAGCGGTGCAGTGGTCGCGCTGCTGCTCCACCACCACCCGGTGCGGCTGCCCGTCGAGGGGGTCGGCGAGTGGTTCGCGAACGCCTTTGGCTGGCCCCACGCCTCCGAGCTGAAGCTCGGGCGCCAGTTGCTCGCGAGCGCGCTCGGCCGGTGCGACCTGGTGCTCCATGGACACCGTCACCTGCCCCGGCACTTTCATGCCGCTGGGCGCAACGGGAGGCCACTGCACGTCTACAACGCGGGCAGCTCGACCGAGCTGGGGGCTTGTCGCGTGTTTCAGCATCACGGCGGCGAACTGCTCGGGGCGCCCACCTGGGTCCGCGCGGTGACCCAGCGGGGGCACGGGCCAATCACGCCCCCCGTGCCGCTGCCCGCGCTCAGCTGACCTTGAGGCGGATCTTCCAGCCCCCCTCGCCCCATCGGACGTCGCTGGTGGTCAGGACGCCCCGCGCAAGCACCAGCGTCGCCTGCCACTCGTGGTGCGCGCCCAGGGAGCTCTCCTTGAAGGTCAGCTCGAGCGTCACCCGGTCATCATTTTCTGTGGGGCGGATCATCATCGTCAGGGACACCGCGTTGCCGTCTTGCGCGTGTTCGAACTTCGAGGAGCGCTGCAGCTCGATCGGCGCGCTGCCCTCGAGGAGCACGTCCTTCGAGCCGAGCCGCTCGATCTTGTATTCCAGTGATGGGACGGCGGCGGTCAGCGTCAGCGCGGCGAGCATGCTCAGCATGGGTTGAGTCCTCCGGGGCCCCCGCTCCGGCCGCGGGGGTCGGCCTTCGCTTGAGCAAGGGGCGTACCGCGGGCGCCTTGCTCGGGCGGCGCTGCCAGGGGTGCGCGTGGATCGCCTTGTTGTCGGTCGCCTGGTCGCGGGCGCGCGACAAAATGGCGTGCGGGAGGCCTTGGGCGGTTCGAGGAAGGCTCAGGCGCGACCCATTCCTGCTTGGCGGGCGTCGTCCCGGTGGGGGGGGGCGGACGGGCCTTTTCGGGAAGGTTATTATTGATAGGTATAATCTTGCCCAAAGGGTCGCCCCGCCTCCCCTTTCGCACCGCAAGCCCCCAGCCCCCTTTTCCAGGCCAAATCGCGCCGCGGCCGAGTGGCCTCCGCCGTCTCGGCCTGTCGCCCGCGCCCTCAGACGCGCGTGCGCTGGTGATGGAACACGAGCGTCTTGCCGAACACCTCGCGGAACAGCTTCCGCTCGTGCTCGACGTCCCACAGCTCGAGGTCGATCGGCGTGCGCGACACCATGCGAATCGTCACCGCCCTGCCCTTGCAGCTCGCCACGAAGCGGGTAATCGGCTGCCGGTGGCTGCGATCGAACGAGTCGGCGATGCGCAGCAGGGTCGAGCACTTGCGCACCAGCCGCGCCTCACCTGGGGTCAGCCCGGCCATGCCCTCGTGGCCCAGGTCCGGCGGGCTGCGCCGGTGGTAGCGGGCGATCGCGCCGATCACCAGCCGCTCTCGTTCGGTGAGCCCAGGGAGCTCCGCGTTCTGGATCAGGTACTGCGAGTGCTTGTGGTGCCGCTGGTAGTTGATCGCGTTGCCGACGTCGTGCAGCAGGGCCGCCACCTCGAGCCACGGCCGCGACGAGGCCGGCAGCTGATGGACGGGGGCGAGATCGTCGAACAGCGCCAGCGCCATCCGGGTCACCTGCACCGCGTGCGCCTCGCCGAACCCGAGGCGCCGGCCGACGGCGATCGCGGCGTCATGGAGCGACTCGTCGCGATCATCGACCTTCCGCCGTTGCACCAGATCCCGAAGGATCCCGTCCCGCAGCCCGCGATCGACGGCGGTGATCGAGTCGAGCCGCAGCCGCGCGAGCACCGCCTCGAGGATCACCGCCCCGGCGACGACGATGTCCGCCCGGCGCGGGTCGAAGCGCTTGCGCCGCTTCTCGAGGTCCATGTCCGCCAGCTCAACCGCCGCGCGAGACACTTCACGGGCGGTCGCATGCCCGACACCCTCCTTCCGGGAGAAGCCGACCACCGCCTGGATCGTGCCGCTGCTGCCGAGCGCCGAGCTGGGCGCGTGGACGAGCCGCTTCGGCAGCGCATCCTCCACCGCTTCCCGCGCGAACTTCCGCATCAGCTTCAGCTCTTTGCCCGACACCCGCCCCGAGATTCCGAACAGCTCCGTCAGCCGCACCGCGCCCAGCGCGATGCTCCAAAGCTCCTTCGGGTGCTCGCCGTATGCGAAGGCGACCTCGGTCGAGCCCCCTCCGATGTCGATGCACAGCGATCGCTTGAGCGGCGGAGTCCCGTGGAGCACCCCGAGGCAGATCAGGCGGGCCTCTTCGCGCCCGGAGATCACCTCCAGGCTCAGCTGGGCCTCTTTGCGTGCCCGGCGGACGATCTCGTCGCGGTTCTTCGCCTCGCGCACGGCGCTGGTCGCGACCGCCTTCACCCGGGCGTCGTACCGGCGGCAGAGCGCCGAGTACCGCCGCAGCGTCGACAGCAGCCGATCGGCGACCTCCTTCCGAATCGACCCGGTGCGAAACAGGCCTTCGCCGGGACGCACCGGATCGCGCTCCTGGTGCAGTGTCTCGAGCGAGCCATCGGGCAGCACCCGCGCCAGCTCCAACCGCACCGCGTTGGTCCCGACGTCGATCGCCGCGAGGATGTCGTCCCCGGGCTTCTTTTCGGTGCGTCGGGCCACTTTGACGCGGATCAGCCCACACCCGCCACCAGACGCAAGCAGCGAATTTCATTACCCGAGGCCTGTCCCCCCGTGACATGGAAGACACGTGAGCGCTTTCCAGCTTCGTGCGACCATCGGGCCTGTCGTGGAACTGACCGATCGCCAGCTCTTCATCAACCGCGAGCTGTCGTGGTTGGCCTTCAACGAGCGGGTGCTCGCCGAGGCGCGCAACGCGAACCTCCCGCTGCACGAACGACTGAAGTTCCTCAACATCTCGGCGGGAAACCTCGACGAGTTCTTCATGGTGCGCGTCGCCGGCTTGAAGCAGCAGCAGCAAGGCGGCGTCGCCGAGCTGTCGGCCGACGGGATGGCGCCGGGCGAGGCGTTGCAGGCGATCAGCGAGCGCACCCACCTGATGGTCACCGAGCAGTACCGGCTGTGGCAGCGCGAGCTGCTCAACCTGCTCGCCATCAACGGCCTGGCCGTGCTCGCCCGCACCGAGCTCAACGGGGAGCAGAAGACCGCGGCCAAGGCCCACTTCCAGGCGTCGGTCTTCCCGGCGCTGACGCCGCTGGCGGTCGACCCGGGCCACCCCTTTCCTCACCTGCGCAACAAGTCGATTAACCTCGCGGTGCTGCTGCGGCGCGAAGGCCGGCGCCGCAAGCGCGAGCTGGGCGAGAGCTCGCTGGCGGTGGTGCAGGTGCCGAGCGTGCTCTCCCGGCTGGTGCCGCTCCCCGCGTCCACCGGTCAGGCCTTCTTGATGCTCGAGGAGCTGATCGCGCTCCACGTCGGAGAGTTGTTCCCCGGCTACGCGGTGGAGCAGACGATCGGCTTTCGCGTCACCCGCAACTGGGACCTCAACGTCGACGAGGAAGAATCCGAAGACCTCCTCTCCACCATCCAGCAGGAGCTGCGCCGCCGTGAGCGTGGCGCCGCGGTGCGCCTCGAGCTCGACAACGTCGCCTCGCCTGCGCTCGAGACGCAACTGACCAACGCGCTCAAGCTCTCGGCCCAGGACGTCTACCGCGTCGGCGGCCCGTTGCAGTTGCAGGATCTCGGCGCGCTCGCGGACCTCGACCCGAAGGCGGAGAACCGGGTCGAGCCGCTGGTGCCGGCGACGCCGCACGCGCTCAAGGACGTGGACTCGATCCTCCACGTCGTCGGGCAGCGCGACATCCTTCTCCACCACCCCTACGAGTCCTTCGACCCGGTGGTTCGCTTCATCGAGGAGGCCGCTGACGACCCGAACGTGCTGGCGATCAAGCAGACGCTCTACCGCACCACCGGCTACGACAGCCCGATCGGCCGGGCGCTGGTCCGCGCCTCGGAGAATGGGAAGCAGGTCGCGGTGTTGGTGGAGCTCAAGGCCCGCCTCGACGAGGCGAACAACATCGCCTGGGCCAGGCGGATGGAAGAGAACGGCGTTCACGTCGTCTACGGGCTCATTGGCCTGAAGACCCACTGCAAGGTGACGATGGTGGTGCGCCGCGAAGGCCAGGGCATCCGCCGCTACGTCCACCTCGGCACCGGCAACTACAACCCCCAGACCGCGCGCGCTTACACCGACCTCTCGCTCTTCACCGCCCGGCAGGAGATCGCCGACGACGTCACCGCGCTGTTCAACCTGCTCACCGGCTACTCCTCGGCGCCGGCCTGGAAGCGGCTCGCGGTGGCTCCGATGAACCTGCAGGCGAAGGTGCTCGAGCTGATCGAGCAGCAGGCGGCCCGGGCGCGGAAGGGCGAACCGGCACGGATCGCCGGCAAGCTCAACTCTCTGGTCGACCCGGCGGTGATCCGCGCGCTCTACGCCGCGAGCCAGGCGGGGGTCGACGTCGAGCTGCTCGTGCGGGGCATCTGCTGCCTGCGCCCCGGGATGCCTGGCGTCAGCGAGCGGATCCGCGTCACCTCGGTGATCGACCGGTTCCTCGAGCACTCGCGCGTCTTTGCCTTCGGCGTCGGCGCCAACACCGAGGTCTGGATGTCGAGCGCCGACTGGATGCCTCGAAACTTCCAGCGCCGGGTCGAGGTGATGTTCCCGGTCGAGGACCTGGCGAGCCGCGCCCGCATCCTCGAGGAGGTGCTGGGCATCGGCTTCAAGGACAACGTCAAGGCCCGCCAGCTCACCGTCGACGGCTCCTACCTGCCTCCTCCATTGCAGCTCGACGGCCAGACCGTGCGCAGCCAGGTGGTCCAGACGGAGCTCGCCCGCCGCGGCGCCGAGCCGAAGCTGCAGGAGGCCCCGGTGATTCGCCACGTCGCCTCCCCCGTGGGCGAGAAGCCTGCCGACCCGGCGCGGACTCCTGCCGCGGGCACCCCCGGCCTTGCCGGGTAGCGGGACGACCTACACCCCGGTATGCTGAAGCTGCCTCTTTAAGGAGTATTCGCCCATGGGCCTCAAGTGGACTGAAATCCTGCTGATCATGGGCGTGCTGATGCTCCTCTTCGGCGCCTCGCGGCTGCCGCAGCTGGGCTCCTCCCTCGGCAGTGCGATTCGCAACTTCAAGAAGGGCTTCGGCGGTGAGGAGACCCCCGAAGAGAAGGGCGCCGCCGACAAGGCCAAGCTGGCCGAGGGCACCGCGGCTGCACCGACCCCCGAAAAGGCCGCGACCAAGCAGAGCTAGACGGTCTTCTCGTCGTACATCGCGTCAAGCAGCGCCAGGTACCTGGCGGTGCAGGCCTTCCGCTTCACCTTCAGCGTTGGGGTCAGCTCCCCGGATTCCTGGGTGAAGTCGTGGTCCATCACCGTGAACTTCTTCAGCGTGTTGTAGGGCGGCTGGTCGGCGTTGACCTTGTCGAGCGCGGCCCGCACCGCCTTCTTCACCTCGGCGTGCGCGGCGAGCTCGGCGTAGGCGGCCGGCGCGGCGATGCCCTTCTCGGTGAGCAGCTTCTTCGCGTACTCCTCGTTCACGCAGATCAGCACCGTCAGGTACGCGCGCTTGTCGCCGTAGACCATCGCGCTGCTGACGATCGCGTGCGTCTTCAGTGTGTTCTCCAGGTTCTGCGGCGCGACGTTCTTCCCGCCGGCGGTGACGATGATGTCCTTCTTGCGATCGGTGATGATCACGTTGCCGGCGGTGTCGATCTCCCCGATGTCGCCGGAGTGGAACCAGCCGTCTTTCTCCAACACCTCGGCGGTCGCCGCCTCGTTGCCCCAGTAGCCCTGCATCACGCCCGGACCCTTGATCATGATCTCCCCATCGGGGGCGATCTTCACCTCGGTGCCCGGCACCGCCGGCCCGACAGTGCCGATCTTGAACTTGCCTGGGCGGTTGACACAGCTGGCCGCGCTGGTCTCGGTGAGCCCGAAGCCCTCGAGCACCTCGTGGCCGATCAGATCGAAGAAGTACGCGATCTTCTTCGACAGCGGCGCCCCGCCGGAGATGAAGATCCGCATCCGCCCACCGAGCTTCACCGACAGGCCGGCCTTCACCTTCGCGAACACCAGCCGCTTCGCCAGTGCCCAGCCCAGCGAGTCATAGGGCCTGTTCTGGATCCGCGCCTCGGCGTACTCGTCGAAGAGGCGGAAGGCCCATCGTCCGAGCTTGCCCTTCACCCCCGGCGCGCCCATCGCGTTGGCCTGGACGGAGGCAAACACCTTCTCGAACACCCGGGGCACCGCGGGAAGAATCGACGGGCGCGTCTCCGCGAGGTTAGGCAGCAGCTTCTCGATCGACTCCGCGAACACCAGCTTGAAGCCCATGCCCAGCCAGGCGGCCTTGATCACCTGGGCGAACGAGTGGGCCAGCGGGAGAAAGAGCATCACCGCGTCGTCGTCGTGCATCAGCCCGACCTGGGAACAGGTCTTCGCCTCGTACGCCCAGTTGCCATGGCTGAGCATCACGCCCTTCGGATCGCCGGTGGTGCCCGAGGTGT
>JAYVRT010000070.1:0-8660 GCA_043776025.1 Archangiaceae bacterium
GCGACGACGGCCGTGGCGGCGGCGCCTCGGCGTGCTTCATCAGCACCTCGACCACCGAGTTGCCGAGGAAGGGCAGGGTGCCGGTGATCATCTCGAACGCGATCACCCCGACCGCGTACAGATCCATCGAGGGGCTGATGCCGCCGCCGCGCGCCTGTTCGGGGGCCATGTACGACGGCGTCCCGACCAGCATCGAGGCCTGGGTCTGCGGCGTGGTGCCGTGGACGCCCAGCTTGGCGATTCCGAAGTCGAGGATCTTCACGAACCGGGTGCCGTCGCGCTGGCGGCAAAGGAAGATGTTCGACGGCTTCATGTCGCGGTGGACGACGCCCGCGCCGTGCGCCGCTCCGAGCGCGGAGAGGATCTCCTCCAGCACCCCCATCACCTCGGCGATCGGCATCGCCCGGTGTTCTTTCTGGTTCCGCGCGAGCAGATCCATCAGCGCTTCGCCGTCGAGGTACTCCATCACGATGCACTGCCGGCCGTCGCTGACCTCGCCGAACCCGAAGACGTCGATGATTCCGCGGTGGCCGACGGTGTTCACCGCGCGGGCCTCTTCCACCAGCCGCTTCACCTGCTCCGGATTCTCGGCGATCTCCGGCCGCAGCACCTTGATCGCCACCCGCTTGCCGATCACCGGCTGCTCGCCCTCGTAGACGATGCCCATCCCGCCCGAGCCGAGCTTGCCCTTCACCACGTAGCCCGAGACGCTGGTGCCGATCAGCGGGTCCTTGTTCCTCGAGACCGCCTGGAGGTTCGACCCAGAAGGCGCCGACGCACCCGTGAACTGGGTCTCGACGAACTTCTCGTTGTCGGCCTGGTCGCCGTCGCCCTGCTTGGGGGCGTCGCCCTCGGACATGGGCAAAAGGCTAGCCCACTAGCGCAGCTTTCGAGCAGCGACTTTGAACAGCGGCGCGGGGAGGACGGCGAGCGTCTTCATCACCATCGTCAGCTGCCAGGGGAAGAGGAACGTCTCGTCGCGGCGTTCGATCGCCTTGGCCATTCGCTCGACGGCGTCGTCGGCCTCGAGGAGGAAGGGCATCTTGGTGTTCTTCGCCGTCATCTGAGTCTTGACGTAGCCGGGGTGAAGGCAGGTCACGTCGATTCCCAGCGGGGCGACGTCCAGCCGCAGCCCCTGGAGGAAGGTGGCGACGTAGGCCTTGGAACCGCAGTAGGCGCCCATGCGCGGCATTCCATTCAAGGCGGCGATCGAGCTGACCCCGACGATGTGTCCCCGGCCGCGGGCGACCATTCCCGACAGCGCGCCGGTGAGGGTGGCGGTCGCGCCCTCGACATTGACCTTCAGCATCCGGGAAATGTGGGGCCAGTCGATGCGCTTGCCGTAGCTGGCGCTGCCGACGCCCGCGTTGGCGACGACGAGGTCCAGCCCGCCGCTCTCGGCGTCGAGCTTCTCCACCCGGGCGAAGGTGGCGTCGCCGTCGCTGACGTCAAGCGCGAGGGGGACGACCTTCCCACTGAAGCTGGCGCACTCGTCGCGCAGCTTCTCCAGCTCGGCGACCCGACGGGCAGCGGCGTAAACGGTGACGCCCTGCTTCGCGAACCAGACGGCGAGGCCGCGGCCGAGGCCCGAAGAGGCGCCGGTGATCAGTGCGTTCTGGTAGCCCATGGGGGCTCCCTTAGCGGAATCCCTTCGCGACGGTGGCGGTGTAATCGAGGCTGCCGCCCTGGCCCCGGAGTCCCCGGAGCGCCACGGCCGCCCGCTGGACCTGGGCCTTCATCCCCGGCAGCGACTCATCGAGGCCTTCGAAGATCTCGGCGAACTCGTCGATGAAGCCCTGGAAGAAGCCTGGGTCCTCCGGCCCGCCGTGAATCGGCCGGGAGAGGATCTCTGCCCGGCTGAAGCCCGCCGCGGCGAAGTAGCCCTGCAGGCTCTTTCCCACGTAAGGGTCTCCACCCCCGCGCTGCTGCGCCTCGTTGAGGGCGGCGAGCACCGCCTCGATGTCCGCCGAGGCGGGGGTGGCGCGGAAGGTCGAGTTGTCGACCTCGGTGAAGTGGCAGTGTCCGCCCTCGCGCAGCACCCGCCGGACCTCGCGGAGGATCTCCACCGCCACCGGCCCGGGCACATGCTCGAGCAGCCAGGAACAGTGGACGCGCTCGAACGTCTGGTCGGCGAAGGGGAGCCGGGCCGCGTTCGCCCGGCTGACCGGCAGCCGCGGGTGATTGCGCCGGGCCCACGCCAGCTGCGATGCGGAGAGGTCGACGCCGCACAGCCGGATGCCCGGGAACCGGTCGAGGATCCACCCGGCCATCGCGCCGACGCCGGTGGCGAGGTCGAGCACCCGCGCGCCGGCCGGCACGTCGAAGTCGGCGAGCATCCAGGGCGCGCCGAACCCCGCCTGCTTCTCGAGCCGCGCGACCTCGCGCTCGTCCGACCCGCCGTGAATGTACTCAGCCAAGGCGCTTCCAGTACTTCGCTTGAGGGGCGATGCACTCCGCGAGCGCCTCGACGGTGTCGGGCCGCGCGCCCGGGGGGAACGAGTCGGTGCGGGCCCCGGCGAGGACCTCGACGCAGGCGTGAACCGACTGGGCGAGGGCGTCGAGGTGGTAGCCACCCTCGAGCAGCAGCACCAGCTTGCCGCCCATCGCCGCTTTGAGCGCGCTCGTCATCGCCGCGAAGCCGCGCTCCGACAGCTGCATCCCGCCGATGGGGTCGCTGCGGTGGGCGTCGTAGCCGGCGGAGAC
The DNA here is from genome assembly GCA_043776025.1 of Archangiaceae bacterium. GTDB lineage: Bacteria > Myxococcota > Myxococcia > Myxococcales > Myxococcaceae > JAYVRT01. The sequence goes on from JAYVRT010000070.1 coordinate 2,704, forward strand.
GATCAACAGCTGGGGCTGGTACTCGTCGAGCACCGGGAGAAACAGCTCGCTGAAGACCGCGCCGTAGTCGGCGTCGCCCTGGCCGCCGGGCAGCGGGGCGTTGACGGTGAAGCCCTTGCCTGCGCCCTCGCCGATTTGCCAGGGGCCGCCGGTGCCCGGGTAGAAAGGGTACTGGTGGGACGAGAGGTAGAGCACGTCGCGCCGGTTCCAGAACGAGTGCTGGGTGCCGTTGCCGTGGTGCACGTCCCAATCGAGGACGGCGACCCGTTGCAGGCCCTGGGCGAGGGCGGCGGTGGCGGCGACCGCGGCGTTGTTGAAGAGGCAGAAGCCCATCGCCTCGTCCGCCTCGGCGTGGTGGCCCGGCGGCCGGACGAGCGCGAACGCGTTCTCCACCGCGCCGCTGAGCACGTCGTCCACCGCCTGCGCCGCCGCCCCGGCCGCGAGCGTCGCCGCCTCGAACGAGCCGGGGCTCATCGCGGTGTCAGGGTCCAGCTGCGCCCTCTGCCCGGCCAGCGCCGCGACCTGGTCGAGGTAGGTGGGCGAGTGCACCCGCTCGAGCTCGAGCCGGGTCGCCGGACGCGGGGCGACGACCTCGACGCGCTGCACCGGGGTCCGCTCGAGCAGCGCCTCGATCGCCTCGAGCCGGGCGACCTTCTCCGGGTGGCCTGGGCCCGGGTCGTGCTGGCGGAACACCGGGCTGCGGTAGAGGCGGGTGGTCATCTTCAGACGGTTATTAATCGCCACCCGTCGAACCGGCAAAAGGCATTGTCGCGACGCCCGCGAACCCACGTTAAGGTGCAGCGCCCGTGGCTCAGCGCTCTCAACGCATCGGCCTGACCTGGGCCATCTTCGGCAGCTTCGCGCTGGTCCTCTTCTTCCTGTTGCTGGCGCTGTTCATCGTCGTCCCCCAGCAGGCCAACGATTACCTCACCCAGACGCTGTGGGAGCGGGGCAAGGCGGTGGCCCGGGAGATCGAACGCAAGCTCGACGTCGAGGCGCGGGTGACCTCGGGCTCGCGGGACTTCGACGAGAAGGCGAGCTCACAGATCGACGTCATCGTGCGCGGCGAAGAGGAGATCGTCAGCGCCTGGGTGCTGATCTGCACCGAGCGGGTGTGCACCGAGCGGGACCTGGTGGCGAGCAAGCCGGGAGAGGACCCCCAGCGCTTCGAGGCGATGCTCAAGGACTTCAACGCCAACAACCGCGGCCGGCGCACCGAGCTGACCACCGGCGACCTGCTCGTCTCCGACGAGGTGCGGCCGACCAACTCGGGGGCGGCGGGGTACGTGCTCGTCTCCCTCAAGCGCGACCGGATCGACGAAGGCATCCAGAAGCTGCGCCGGACCCTGACGGTGGCGTTGCTGGTGGGCATGGCGGTCTTCCTGGTGCTGGTCGGCGTGCTCTCCCGCTTCCTCATCGTGCGCCCGCTGAAGTCGATGATGCAGATGGCCTCTCGCCTGTCGGAGGCGGATCTGTCGGGGCGGATGGAGGGCGCGGCGACGCACGAGCTCGACGAGCTGTCGCAGGCGCTGAACCTGATCGGCCAGAGCCTGCGGGAGACGTTGGGCCGGGTCCGGGGCGTCTCCGAGGGTGTGGCGCAGGTGATCGACCAGATCTCCCGCACCGCCGCGGTGACGTCGGGCGGCTCCTCGACGGTGCTCACCCGGGTCGAAGAGACGAGCAGTTCGATGGTGCAGATGCTCGCCTCGCTGCGAGGCATCGCCGAGAACGTCGAGGTGCTCTACCAGAGCGCCGAGGAGTCGAGCTCGAGCATCTTGGAGATGGGCGCGACCAACGACGAGGTGGCGGAGAACGTCACCGCGATGGCAGCCAGCGTCGAGGAGACCACCAGCGCGATCGAGCAGATGACGTACTCGATCAAGGAGGTCGCGAAGAACGTCGACGACCTGCTTCAGTCGACCGAGAGCACCAGCCACGCGATCCGCGAGATGGACGTGGCGATCAGCCAGGTCGAGACCAACGCCTACGAGACGGCGCGGCTGTCGGAGCAGGTGTCGAAGGACGCCGAGACCGGCGCGGAGAGCCTGCAGAAGACGCTTCAGGGCATCAACAAGATCAAGGACTCGTCGGCGACCGCGTCGCGGGTGATGGAACAGCTGGGCAAGCGGATCCAGGAGATCGGCAACATCGTCGACGTGATCGACGACGTTGCCGAGCAGACGAACCTCCTCGCGCTCAACGCGGCGATCATCGCCGCCCAGGCGGGCGAGCACGGCAAGGGCTTCGCGGTCGTCGCCGAGGAGATCAAGGACCTCGCCGAGCGCACCGGTGCCTCGACCAAGGAGATCGGCGACCTGATCCGCGCGGTCCAGGAAGAGTCGCGCAACGCGGTGACGGCGATGAACCAGGGCGTGAAGAACGTCGAAGACGGCGTGGTGCTCGGCCGCGACGCCGAAGGGGCGCTGAAGAAGATCCAGGACTCCGCCGGCCGAAGCACCCAGATGGTCAAGGCGATCGCCCGCGCCACCGTCGAGCAGGCGCGCGGCAGCAAGGAGGTCACCGGCTCGGTCGAACGGATCGCCGAGACAGTGCAGCAGATCAGCAAGGCGACGAACGAGCAGGCGCGCGGAAGCGAGCAGATCATGAAGAGCGCCGAGAAGATGAAGATGCTCACCCAGCACGCCCAGCGCTCGGTGCAGGAACAGGCGCACGGGGGGAAGCAGATCACCCGGTCGATCGAGAACATCAACGAGATGGTCACCCACTTGAACCGAGCGCAGAAGGAACAGACCCGCGGCAGCGAGCAGGTGCTCAAGGCGATCGAGACGATCAAAACGGTGTCCGAGCAGCAGAACCGGTCGGTGAAGCAGCTCGAAGAGGCGATCGAGACCCTGCGGCAGCAGGCGGAAGTGCTTCGCGGTGAAGTCCGCCGCTTTCGGGTCTAAGGCCCACCGTGAGCGACACCGAGCGTTTCACCCCCGGGCAGCGGGCGATCGTGTTGCTGATCGCCGCGGTGCAGTTCACCAACATCCTCGACTTCGTGATGGTGATGCCGCTGGGTCCGTACTTCGCCCAGGTGGGCATCGCCCAGTCGAGCATGGGGCTGGTGGGCGCTTCCTACACCGCGGCGGCGTGCGTCTCCGGGCTGGTCGGGGCCTCGTTCCTCGACCGCTTCGATCGCCGCAAGGCGCTGGCGGTGGCGATGGCCGGGCTGGTGGTCGGCACCGCGCTGGGTGGGCTCGCCCAGGGAATGACCTCCCTGCTGTTGGCGCGCGCGCTTGCGGGGCTCTTCGGCGGCCCAGCGACCTCGCTCTCCTTCAGCATCATCAGCGACATCATCCCCCTGGGCTTGCGGGGGCGGGCGATCGGACAGGTGATGGGTGCGTTCGCCGCCGCGTCGGTGCTCGGCGTCCCTGCGGGGCTGCTGATCGCCGAGCACCTCGGCTGGCGGGCGTCGTTCTTCTCCGTCGCCGCGGTGGGGCTGTTGATCGTCGTCGGCGCGATCTTCCTGCTCCCGCCGCTGAACGGCCACATCACCGCGTTCAAGCTCGAGACCCACCACACCACCACCGGCGACCTGCTCTCGCGGCCGCTGGTGCGGGCGAGCTTTCTCCTCACCGCGGTGGTGATGATGTCGGGCTTCGTCGTCATCCCCAACATCTCCAACTTCCTCCACCTCAACCACGGGGTGGAGATGGGGCAGCTGAAGTACCTGTACCTGGTCGGCGGCATCGGGAGCTTGATCGCCAGCCAGACGGCAGGGCGGGCGGTCGACCGCTGGGGCTCGTTCCAGGTCGGGTCGCTGGGCACAGCGTGCGTGGTGCTGGTGATGTGGCTGGTCTTCGCGCAGGACAACGCGATCGGGATGCCGATTCCGGTGCTTTTTGTCTGCTTCATGGTGGCGATGGCGTTCCGCAACGTTCCCTACAACACCCTGACCACCCGGGTGCCCGGGCCCACCGAGAGGGCGCGGTTTCAGTCGATTCAGTCGGCGGTGCAGCACGGGGCCTCGGCGCTCGCCGCGGGCATCGGGCCGCTGCTGCTCAGCCTCGTGCCGCGCGGGCCGCTGCCCAGCGACGAGCCGGGCGAGCTGCCGCGGCACCTGGTCGGTATGGAGCGGGTCGCGTGGATCTCCGTCGGCCTCGGCCTGTGCATCCCCTTCCTGCTGCGCTGGGTGGAGCAGCGGGTGCCCGCGAAGAAAGCCGCCTGAGCGTTGATCCCCCGGCGCGCGGTGGACTAAGCGCCTGCGCCAGATGAAGAACTCCGCTGCAGCCCTGTTCGTCGCTCTCTGTCTCGCCGCCGGTTCGCGCTCCTTCGCCCAGGAGGAGTCGATTCCGGAGATCGCCACGCCCAAGTCGGCGATGGACAACAAGGAGGGCGACGGCACGGCGAAGACCGGCCCCAGCCGGGGGCCGATCACCCCCGAGCAGCGCAAGGCGGCGCTGAAGGCCGAGGAGGAAAAGAAGAAGGCCGATGCCGCGGCGAAGAAGAAGGCCGAAGAGGACGAGAAGATCCGCCTCGCCGAGGAGGCCGCGGCGAAGAAGAAGGCCGACGAAGAGGCGGCGAAGCAGGCGGCCGCCGACGCCGCCGCGGCGAAGCAGAAAGCCGCCGACGAGAAGGCGGCGCGGCTCAAGGCCGAGGCGGAGATCAAGGCCAAGGTCGACGCCGAGGCGAAGCGGGTCAAGGACGAGGCCGACGCCAAGGACCGCGCGAAGAAGGCCGAGGAGGAGAAGAAGCGCCTCGCCGAAGAAGAGAAGAAGCACGCCGAGGAGGAGAAGAAGCTCGCCGCCGAGAAGGTCAAGGCCGACGCCGCGGAGAAGAAGCGCCTCGCCGAAGAGGAGAAGAAGAAGAAGGAAGACGAGAAGAAGGCCGCCGAGGAGAAGCGCCGCGACGAGGAGCTGGCGAAGCAGAAGGCCGCCCTCGACAAGAAGGAGGCCGAGCTGGCGAAGAAGAAGGAGGAGCTCGAGGAGAAGAAGAAGGCCCAGGAAGAGGCGAAGGCCAAGCTCGAGGCAGACAAGAAGGCCGCTGACGAGAAGCGCAAGACGGCCGAGGAAGACAAGAAGAAGGCGGCCGAGGCCGAGCAGGACAAGAAGAAGTCGGCCGCCGATGCCGACAAGCAGAAGAAGGAAGACGAGAAGAAGTCGGCGGAGGAAAAGAAGAAGGCCGAGGCCGACCAGAAGAGGGCGGACGCGGAAGCGGCGAAGCAGAAGCAGGCCGACGAGAAGAAGGCGGCGGAGGAGAAGAAGAAGGCCGACGCCGAGCAGAAGAAGGCGGACGCGGCGGCGGCGAAGCAGAAGAAGGAGGACGAGAAGAAGGCGGCCGAGGAGGAGAAGAAGAAGACCGCGGAGCAGAAGAAGGCCGACGCCGAAGCGGCGAAGAAGAAGAAGGAAGACGAGAAGGCGGCGGCAGCCTCGGGCTCGACGACGACCACGGCGGCGGCGACTCCGGCGCCGGCAGCGACGCCGATCGGCTCGCGCCCCACGGGGGGGGTGATCCCCGCCAAGGACGCCGAGGAAGCGAAGTCCGACCCCCGGTTCGTGGTCGGGTCGATCGTCGAGGACGCGAAAGTGAAGGTCGTGTCAGTGGAAGAGCGCTACCCGTACTTCGGCATCCAGTCGAACGGTTGCAGCGCGGGGCGGGCCTACGTGAAGTCAGAGCTGCTGGCGCCCTTCGACGGGCTCCCGGTGGGCGTGGCGGTGGTCCTGAGGGTGGAAGACCCGACCCTCGGGCCGGCGCGCGCAGGCTCCTCGCTTGCTTTCAGTGGCCTGAAGCGGGCAGGCAAATCTCCGGACGGGACTTTCGTCTACTGCGGCAAGGGGACTGCCTTCCCGGTGCGGAAGTGAGCAAACGGGGGCTATAACTCCCCTCGATGTTCAACATCGGCTCCGGCGAACTCGTCCTCATCGCGGTGGTCGCGTTGTTGGTGCTTGGCCCGAAGCGACTTCCGGAGCTCGCGCGCGGCCTGGGAAAGTTCCTGCGCGAGTTCCGCCGCCAGA
>JAYVRT010000071.1:0-8658 GCA_043776025.1 Archangiaceae bacterium
GCCCTGCTCGACCTGCTCGCCACCGCCCCGTCGCCGTCGCCGCCGGTGTTGATCATGACCGCGCTCGGCGACGAACGGCAGAAGGTCCGCGCGTTCGAGCACGGAGCGTTCGACTACCTCAGCAAGCCGGTCAACGTGCCCGAGCTGATCGCCCGGCTCAACCGGGCGATCGCCCACGCCCGCCAGCTGAACCGCGAGCGGCTGCTTCAACAGACCGACGATCTCACCGGGCTGCTCAACCGCCGCGCGCTGCGGGCGTGCCTGGTCGAGGCCCTGATCCACGGCCGCGACCACGCCGAGTCGGTGGCGGTGGCGATCGTCGATCAAGACGGGCTGAAGGCGGTCAATGACCGCTTCGGGCACGCCGCGGGAGATCGCAGCATTGTCTGCATCGCCAACGCCCTCGGCCGCGTGCGCCGCGGTTCGGACTCGATCGCGCGCCTGGGCGGCGACGAGTTCGCGGTGGTGATGCCCAACACCAACCTCGAGGGAGCGAGCCGGCTCCTCCAACGGCTCACCGAGGAACTGCGCAGCAGCCCAATCGAAGTCGGCCCTGGCGACGCGCTGACGGTCGAGGTCAGCCACGGCATCGCCGCGGTCGAGCCCGGCGAGAACGACGGCGAAGGCTTCACCTTGCTCGCCCAGGCCGACGCGCGCCTCTACGCGATGAAGCGGTCGAAGCAGGGCGAGCGGCTGGCCTCCCACGACAGGGGCGCGCCGGCGATCGACGTCCGCCCGCGAAGGTCGCGGGGGTGACTGGCGCCCCCGGGTAGAGGTCCGCCGATGAGCGGCTGATGTCGAAGGTGTTGCGCCCGGCGTTCGCGGCGGCTGCCTTCCCCGGCGAGGACCTCGCCACGGTCGAGCGCGAGAGCCATCACCTCAAGGTGGCGCTCGGCAGGATGAAGGACCTGCAGCTGCGGGGCGCTTCCGGCCAGTCGGTGACGCGAGCCCGGCAGAAGCTGGAGCTGGCGATCGCACGTTGGAGGGGCGAGCGCCGGACCCTGCTCCGCCAGGTCGACCGGTCGCCCGTTGCACATCCGCCAGGTCGAGGCGACGCTCGCCGCGGTCTGCAGACCCCGGCCGATGCAGCCCGTCGCCGCCGGCTCATGACGGTGGTGCTCACCGGTTGAAGTGGTCGCCTTTGCGCTGCTCGGCGGCGGAGAGACGGTTGGCTTCCTTGCCCGGTCCTTCGCTGATCGGACAACGGACGCAGGTGAAGGCCGCCCAACCCCGGCGGATCGATTCGTTCAGGCACTGGTGGTAGTGCCCGCAGTAGATCCGCCGATGGGTGGAGATGTCCTTCTCGCTGCGCAGAGGTCCGTCGAGCGGCGTGGGCGCCGGCTTCGACAACATCGGGTCCTTCATTGGCTCCTTGCGGCGCCGCGGGGGGAAAGCTGCGCCACCCGGGACAACCGTTGGCACGGGCCCTTGTTCCCCAGCCGCGAGACGGCCGTCAGGCGCGGATCAATGAGCAGCACGGCCCGGAGGATCGCAACGATTGCGCCCAGTGCGGATTGTTCGGTGGAACAACCAATGCAGACCCTGCGCGCATGACCAACTTCAAGAAGATCCTCGTCGCGGTGGATGGCTCCGCGCCTTCCTTTCACGCGGCGCGCGCAGGCCTGGAGCTGGCGACCGCGCTCCACGCGAGCCTGACGCTCGCCTACTCGGTGCCGCCGTTGGTGCTCGCCGGCGAGCTGTCGACCGGCGTGGTGGCCGAGGTGATGCGGGCGGAGATCGCCCACGGCAAGCAGGTGCTCGACATGCTGGTGCGTGAGCTGGGTCCGGTGCCGATGCAGGTGCACACGCTCGAGCTCGAAGGTCCGGCGGCGACTCGAATCGCCGAGGTCGCCGAGACCCACGGCTATGACCTGGTCATCGTCGGAAGCCGGGGGAAGAACGCGGGGGATCGGGTGATCCTCGGCTCGGTCACCGACCGTCTGGTGCACGTCTGCAAGAAGCCGGTGCTGGTGGTGCGGTGATCGAGCTGCGCGAGGTCTGGAAGGGACCGCTTCAGGCGCCCTCAGCCACCTCGGCGGCCGTGCCGGGCCGAGGGCATCACGCTCTTCATCTTCATCGTCTGCTCGAGGACGTTCGACGACTTCATCTTGTTGGCGCTGGCCCGGGTGGACTTGCGCGACGAGCGGCCGGACAGCGACTCCTCGATCACCACCGTCGCCTTCGAGGCGCCCTTGGCCCCGAGGTGCTCGTGCATCGTGCCGTTGTCTGCGCCCCGGGCGCGCTTGGTGCCGGCGTTGAGGCGGACCTTCACCGTCTTCTTCGGGCGGGGCGGCTTGGAGCGCTCCTCGGCGTAACGGAACTTCTCGGCTCGCGTTGACATGGCGGTTCGCTCCTTGGTCGGGTGGTTTGTCAGGCGGGCGGGGCGCTCTCGTGGGGCCGCGCCACGACCGGCTCTGCGAGCAGCCGCTGCCAATCGGGCTCGCTGGCGATCACCTCGTCGAGGGCGGGGTGGAGCCGCTTCTCCTCGTTGCGCTGGTGCTCGTCGAGGGCGCTCACCAGCTCGGTGACCTGGCGGCTGAAGGTCGAGAAGTCCCAGCAGGAGACGGCGGCGCCGACCGCGTCGACCAACCGCTGGATCCAAACGTGCTCCGCGCGCGCTTGCGCCACCAGCGCGGCGCCGTCGGCCGAACGCTGCGCCAGCAGGGGCAGCAGGCGCTCCTCGGCCTCGAGGTGGCGCTCCATCGCGAGGCGAAACTCTCCGAAGCGCTTGCCGGCCGGGACGAACGAGCGCCGCTCGACGAGGAATTCGACGTCGGCGAGGATTTGATCCAGGGCCCGGTGCTCGTGGCTGAAGTAGGCGTCGAGCTTCGACGCCGCGGCGGCCGCCGCGGTGGCGGACGGAGTCTCCTCGGCGGCGACGCGGATCAACGGCTCGAAGCGGGGCTGGAGCTTGAGCGCGCCGCAGACCCAGGACGCGGCCGCCGCGACGCCGAGCAGCCCGCGGACCACGTCGGCGTCGGCTTCACTGCGCACCCGGACCGTCGGCTTGATCACCAGCTCACTGATGCGGGGCGGCGCAGCTCCCTCGCGGGTGAGCAGCCCCTTGGCGACGCTGCGGTAGGAGATGATCCCCAGGCCCTTTAGCTTGGCCTCGGCGAGGAAGCTGAGCATCAGCGACGACTCGACCGCCGCCACCAGCAGGGTCTCCGGCGTCCACCACCCCGGCTCTCCGCCGAAGTCCTCGCCAGCGGAGAACGCCAGCGGGGAGGGGGCCTCGCTGGAGACCAGCCCCCGTCGACCGGCCCTCCACTGGACGCCCGTGGAGAACTCGTGGATGGACGCCGGCCCAGGCATCACTGCTTCCTGGCCTGGGCGTTCTTGGCGAGCTCTTTCTTCACCTCGCGGAAGCCTTCGGTGACCTCCTTGAGGCTGTTCTTCGCCCGCAGCTGCTCGTTCTCGAGCTTCGCCTCCAGCGCGTTGAAGCGCTCCTTCGCTTCCATGCTCGCCAGGTGCAGCTGCACCTTCACCTCATCGCGCAGCGCCCGGACCGCCTCGACGCTGTCTTTCAGCTCTTCTGCCCAACGGTTGGTCTGCGTCATCTTGCGTCTCCTGGTGAATTCCGAGGTCAGAGGGTCGCAATCGATGTGCCACCCTGTACCCTTGGATCAGCGGAGGATCAGGTGCACCCTTTGCGCACCCGCCGTCGGCCGAACACCCCTTGCACCGTCGAGGGCAGTCAGCCCGGCCGCAGCGCGGCGAGCACTTCGCCGTTGTGGCCCGCGACCTTCACCTTCGGCCAGACGTGCGCCAGCTTGCCGTCGGGCCCGATGAGGAAGGTCGAGCGGATGATGCCGAAGTACTTGCGGCCGTACAGCGACTTCTCGCCCCACGCGCCGTACTTCTCCGCTACGGCGTGGTCGGCATCGACCAGCAGCGGGAAGGGCAGGGTGTGCTTGGCGATGAACTTCTGGTGGCTCGCCGCCGAGTCGGCAGACACGCCGAGCAACACCGCCCCCGCCTTCTTCAGCTTGTCGTGGTCGTCGCGAAAGGCGCACGCCTCGGCGGTGCAGCCCGAGGTGTTGTCCTTCGGGTAGAAGTAGAGGACGACGGACTTCCCTCTGAGGTCCGCGAGCTTCACGCGGTTTCCGTCCTGGTCTTCGAGGGTGAACGGCGGCGCCTTCGCTCCGACTTTGATCGTGGCCATGGTCCGACAGGTTCATCGCCGCCCGCGTCGCTCGCAAGCAAATGTTGGCCGGTCGAGGCGACGGCCCGCGCAAGGGCGGGCGCCATCACCCGGGGTTCGCAAGGGCAGGCGGCGAAGCGGGCAGCTCGAGCACCACCTCGGCTCCTGGTGCGGCGCACTCGACGAAGGTGACCCGCCCCCCGTGCCGCGCCACCACCTCGCGGACGATGGTCAACCCCAGCCCGGTTCCGGTGCCCGATTCGGGCAGGCGATGAAACGGCTCGAACACCGCCTCCCGTTCGGCAGCAGGCACGCCCCGGCCCCGGTCTCTGACTGACGACCGCCACCACTCCCCTTCGCGCCGCAGAGCCACCGTCACCACCGAGTCCTTCGGGGCGTGCCGCAGGGCGTTGGCCAGCAGGTTGTCGAGCGCCTGTCGAAGCGATGTCGCGTGCATCGCGACGGGCGCCGCCTCCGGAAGCTGAAGCTCGAGCGTCACCCGCCGTTCGGCGGCGTCACCGGCGACCGCCGCCGCCGCGGCACGAATCAACAACCCGAGGTCGCCCGGAGTCCGCACCTGCGCGCCCCGCTTGAGGGCCGCGGCGTCGAGCAGTTGGGTCGACAGCGAGGTGAGCCGGTCCACCTCGTCCCGGACTTCCTTCAGCGCGTCCCGCAGCTCCTTAGGCGATCGCTCGCGGCGCAACGCCAGGTCGAGCGAGGTGCGCATCAGCGTCAGCGGGGTCCGCAGCTCGTGCGCCGCGTCGGCCACCAGCCGCTCCTGTGTCGCGCGTGCCTGCTCCAGGGTGCGGGTGGCGGCCGCGAGCACCTCGCGCAGCTGAGAGATTTCGTCGGTGCCTGGGTCCGCGGGTGGCGCACGGTCGAGCTCGCCCTGCTGCACCGCCTCGAGGTGCCGCCGCAGCCGCAGCAGCCGGCTGGAGAGCCGGCGCGCCTGCCACGTCTGCAGGCCCAACAGCAGCACCACCGAGAGAGCGACAATCGCGAGCCCCACCCGGTGAAAGGTCTCAGTCGCCTCGAGCAGTTGCTCCAGCGACGCCGAGAGCCGCAGCAGGTACGGCCGGCCGTCGGGCGCATGCACCGTCACCCGCAGCACCCGCCGGGGCGCGAGCTGCACCTGCTCGGTCGAGATCTCCGGTGGACCCACCGTGCCGGGCGAGAGGCGCTCGTCGTCCGTTCCTTCCGGCCGCGGTGGGTAGTGGACCACCGCGCGTCCGTCAGGGCCGAAGAGCGTCCCTTCGGGGGCGAAGGGGCGCACGCTCTCCACCAGAGGCGAGCTGGTCATGTGGAGGTGCGGCTGTTGGTTCGGCCCATCGAAGAGGCTCACGCTCTCGACCGCCGCCTGGGCGAGCAGGCCCTGGTCCATCGAGCGGAGGAGGGCGAAGTGAAACAGCCCGTCGACCGCGAAGAGCGCCAGCGCGACCACCCCGGTCGGAAGGAGCGCACCGAACAGCCACCACCGGGTGGTGAGCGTCATCCGCCGCCGCCCGTGGGCGCCAGCCGGTACCCGATGCCCCGCACCGCGGAGATCTCCGCCTGGTGGGGGACCAACTCGAGCAGCTTCGTGCGCAGGTACCCGACGTAGACGTCGACGACGTTTGGGGCGCCATCGAAGTCGGTGCCCCACACCGCGGAGATCAACCGCGAGCGGGTGAGGACCTCGGCCGGGTGTCCGAAGAATTCGCTGGCGAGCGCAAACTCCCGCGCCGTCAGTGGCGCCTCGCGGCCGTTGCAGGTCAGCGCGCGGCGGCGGTTGTCGAGTGACACTCCGCCGACCTTCGCCGGCAGCGCCGCCCCCGCCGCCCGCCGCGCCAGCGAATCCAGCCGGGCGAGCAGTTCCTCGAAGTCGAACGGCTTGACCAGGTAGTCGTCGGCGCCCGCGCGCAGCCCCGTCACCTTCTCCCCGGTGCTCCCCCGCGCGGTGAGCATCAACACCGCCGTCTGCAGGCCCTGCTCCCGCCACTGCCGCAGCACCGCGACGCCGTCGACGTCCGGCAGGGCCCAGTCGAGGATGATGACGTCGTAGCCGACCTCCTTCGCCTGGCGCAGCGCCGTCTCGCCGCGGTCACAGACGTCGACCTGGTGCCCTTCTTCGACCAGGCCCCGCTGGAGCATTCGCGCCATGCGGGGCTCGTCTTCCACCAGCAGCAGCTTCATCGCGGCTGCACCTTACGCCTGGCGAACAGCGGGTACAGCGCCGGCAACATCACCAGCGTCAGCACCGTCGAGGTCGCCAGGCCCCCGACCACCACCGTCGCCAACGGTCGCTGCACCTCGGCGCCGATGCCGTGGGCGAGCATCATCGGCAACAGGCCGAGCGCGGCGACGAGCGCGGTCATCACGATCGGCCTCGCCCGGCGGATCCCCGCGGTGAGCGAGGCTTCGCCGGGTGGCAGGCCCTTCGCCTCGAGGGCGCGGATCTCGCTCATCAACACCACGCCGCTCATCACCGCGATGCCCGAGAGGGCGATGAACCCCACCACGGCCGGGAGGGAGATGGGCAGCCCGCGCGCCGCCAGCGCCCAGGCGCCGCCGACCCAGGCGAAGGGCACGTGGGCGTAGACGATCGCCGCGGGCCTGGCGTGGCGGAAGGTCTGCGCCAGCAGCACGAGGATGAGAATCAACACCACCGGCACCACCACCGCCAGCCGGCGCTTTGCGTCCTGCAGGCTCTCGTACTGCCCGCCCCACTCGAGTCGGTAGGCCTGCACGGGCTTCACTTCCTGACCCACCCGCGCCTGTGCCTGCCTCACCACCGTTCCCAGGTCCTGGCCTCGGACGTTGAAGCCGACCACGAGGCGGCGCTCGCCGTTGCGCCGGTTGACGAGCGAAGGGGTGTCGACCCGCTCGATGTCCGCGACCCGCTCGAGGAGGACCAGGGCTCCTCCCGGCGCCGGCAGGGGCAGCTGCCCCAGGGCCCAGGCGTCGTCGGCGCCCGGCAACATCAGCCGCAGCGGCAGTCGCACCATCCCGTCGAACGTCGCGCCGAACTCCAGTCCCACCTGCACCGCCTGGACGCCTGCGAGCACGTCGGCGGGAGACAGCCCGGCGGCGGCCGCGTCGAGCGCACGCGGCCGCACCGTGGCCAGCGGCACCGCCGGAGGCGCGAGCACCCGCACGTCCTTGGCTCCGTCGATCGGTGTCACCGCCTTCGCCACCTGGCCGGCGAGCGCCTCGAGCGTCGCCAGGTCCTCGCCGTAGATGCTGACCGCGACGTCGGTGACCGCGCCTCCGAGCAGTTCGTTGAAGCGCATCTGAATCGGCTGGGTGAAGGCGGGGCTTCCTCCCGGCGCCTGGGCCGCCAGCAGCGCCTCCATCTGCGCGGCGAGCGCCTCGCGTGTCAGGCCGGGGCGCCACTGCTCGCGAGGCTTGAGGCGGACGAAGACGTCGGCCTGCTCGAGGCCCATGATGTCGGTTGCGACCGCGGGGCTCCCGATGCGGGAGACGACCTGGAGCACCTCGGGCACGTTCTTCTCCAGCACCCGCTCGAGCGTTCCTGCTTCCCGCAGCGACGCGGCCAGCGAGATGTCGGCGGCGCGGGTGGTCTGGATCACGAAGTCCCCTTCGTCGAGCTGGGGGGTGAACTCGACCCCGAGCGCGCCGAGCGCGATTGCGCCGGCGGCGAGCACCGCGACGCCGCTGGCCACCGTCCAACCGCGAAGGCGCGCGGCGATCCGCCCGGCCTTCTCCACCCCGAGCGTCATCACCCGCACCAGCCACGGGTCGCGCTCAGGGACGTCGCGCTCGCGCAGCCACAGGCTCGCTGCCGCGGGGACGAAGGTCATCGACAGCAGCAGCGCGGCGGTGAGCGCGAAGACCACCGTCATCGCCATCGGACGGAACAGCTTCCCGTCGACCCCAGCGAGGGAGAGGATCGGCACGTACACCAACAACACCACCAGCACCGCGAAGAAGACCGGGCGGGCATTGCGGCCACTGGCGTCGCGCACCCGGGCGGCCATCGTTGCCGCCTTCGGGGCGTGGAAGATGCTCTCGACCATCACCACCGCGCCCTCGCCGAGCAGTCCGAAGTCGAGGGCTCCCAGCGACATCAGGTTGCCGGGGATGCCGAGCAGGCTCATCGCCGCGCTGGCGAACGCCATCGCCAGGGGGATGACCGCCGCGACGAGCATCCCCGCCCGGAAGTTGCCGAGGAAGAGGAAGAGGACGAGCAGCACCAGGGCCAGGCCTTCGCCGAGACTGCGCGCGACCGTCTTGAGGGTCCCGTCGACCAGCTCGCTGCGGTCGTAGACGATCGACACCGTCACGTCGTCGGGCAGCGCCGCCTTCACCGCGGGCATCACCGCGTGTAACTGGCGCGTGACCTCGAGCGCGTTGGCCTCTCGGAGCATCTGCACCATCAGGTAGAGCGTCTCGCCCCGTCCGTTCGCGGTCGCGGCGCCAATGCGAGGCAGCGCGCCCTCGGCCACCTCGGCGACGTCGATCGTCCGGACTCCGGTGGCGGTGACGAGGGTGTTGCCGAGCGCTGCCGCGTCGGT
>JAYVRT010000072.1:0-2612 GCA_043776025.1 Archangiaceae bacterium
GCCGCCTCGAGCACCGCGCGAACCGTGGCGCCGGCGATCACGCCGGTACCTTCGGAGGCCGGCTTGAGCAGCACCTGGCCGGCGCCGAAGTGACCGAGCACCTCGTGGGGAATCGTGTGGCCCATCAGCGGGACGCGGAAGAGGTTCTTCTTCGCGTTCTCTCCGCCCTTGCGGATCGCCTCGGGCACTTCGTTCGCCTTGCCCAGGCCGACGCCCACGTTGCCGTTGCCGTCGCCGACGACGACCAGCGCGGCGAAGGAGAACCGGCGGCCGCCTTTGACGACCTTCGCGACGCGGTTGATGTTGACGACCCGGTCGGTGAGATCGAGGTCATTCGGATTGATCGGAGTAGCCATGGTTTAGATCTCGCTTAGAAGGTGAGGCCGGCTTCGCGGGCGGCTTCCGCCACCGCTGCGATCCGTCCGTGGTAGGGGAAGCCGTTGCGGTCGAAGACGACCGCGTCGACCTTGACGGCCTTGCACTTGGTGGCGATGAGCGCGCCCACCCGCTTCGCGTCGGCCTTCTTGTCGCCGTCGTCCTTGCCCTTGAGCTCCTTGCTCAGCGAGGACGCGAACGCCACCGTCTTGCCGGTGGTGTCGTCGATCACCTGGGCATAGATGTGCTTGAGCGACTTGTAGACGGTGAGCCGGGGGCGCTCCGTCGAGCCGGACAGCTTCCGGCGGATGCGGTTCTTCCGGGTGAGGCGGGAATCGTTCTTGGTGACGGACATGGTTTGGTTTGCCTTTTCCTTCCGCGGCAGATGGGGACTTCCCACCGCGGATGAATGAGACGGTGGGCGTTATGCCGTACCGGTCTTTCCTTCCTTGCGGCGAACGACTTCGGTGCTCAGCTTGATGCCCTTGCCCTTGTAGGGCTCGGGTGGCCGCAGCGACCGGATGGTGACGGCGGTGAGCCCCAGCAGCTCGCGGTTGACCGACTTGAGGGTCAGGTCGAGGGTGGGCAGGCTCTCCTCGGTGCGCGGGACCTTGCCGACTTCGGCGGTCACGCCCTCGGGGAGGTTGAAGACGATCGGGTGGCTGAAGCCGAGCGAGAAGTGCAGCTGCTTGCCCTTCACCTCGGCGCGGAAGCCGACGCCGCGGATCGCCAGCTGCTTCTCCCAGCCTTTGGACACGCCGTGGGCGGCGTTGCCGAGGATCGAGCGGGTCAGGCCGTGCAGCGACTTGTGCTGGCGCGACTCGCTCGGGCGGGTCACGGTCATCACGTTGTCCTTCACCGTGACCTTGATGTCCGGGTTGGGCAGCTTGACGGTCAGCTTCCCCTTGGGGCCTTCGAAGCTCACGGTGCTGCCCGTGATCTGGGCCTTCACCTTGTCCTCGAGCTTGATGGGCATTCTTCCGATGCGGCTCATTGCATGCTCCCTAGTACACGGTGCAGATGAGCTCGCCGCCCACCTTCTGTTTGCGCGCTTCGTGATCGACCATCACCCCACGCGAGGTGGAGAGGATCGAGATCCCCATGCCGCCGAGCACGCGCGGGATGTTGCGGACCGCGGTGAAGCGGCGCAGGCCGGGCTTGCTGACGCGCTTGATCCCGGTGATCACCGGCTCGCGGTCAGGGCCGTACTTGAGCTGAATCGTCAGCTCCGCCTGGGGCTTGCGGTCGTGCGCGACGTAGTCGGCGATGAAGCCTTCTTCCTTCAGCACGCGGGCGACCTGCTCCTTCAGCTTCGAAGAGGGCATCACCAGCTTGTCGTGGCGCGCGCGCGAGGCGTTGCGCAGGCGGGTCAGCATGTCACCAACAGGGTCATTCACCGGCATTGTTCACTCCACCTTCAAACCACGTGGGGCCTGCTTCGCTTACCGGGACAACCCCGGCAGTTCGAGGCAGACGTGAAAACTTCCTGATCGCTAGGCCGCGGTACGGAACGGCATTCCAAAGTGCTTGAGCAGCGCGAGGCTGTGCTCGTCGGTGCGGGCGGTGGTGACGATGCTGATGTTCAGCCCCTTCACCTTCTCGATCTGGTCGTAGTTGATCTCCGGGAAGATGATCTGCTCCCGGATGCCGAGGGGGTAGTTGCCGCGGCCGTCGAACGCCTTGTTCGAGACGCCCTTGAAGTCGCGCACCCGGGGGAGCGCCACGTTCACCAGGCGGTCGAAGAACTCGTACATCCGGTCGTTGCGCAGGGTGACCGCGGCGCCGATCGCCTGGCCCTGGCGCAGCTTGAAGTTCGCGATCGACTTGCGGGCGCGGGTGATGACCGGCTTCTGCCCGGTGATCGCCATCAGCTGGTCGACGGCGGACTCCATGATCTTGTTGTTGGCGAGCGCTTCGCCCAGGCCCATGTTGACGACGATCTTCTCGAGGCGCGGGACCTCGTTGGGGTTCTTGAACCCGCACTCCTTCATCAGCGCCGGGACGATCTCCTTGCGGTACCGTGCCTTCAGCCGCGCCGGGACGCCCTCGTAGCCTTCCTCGATGTTCGCCGCGAAGCCGGCCTTCTTCGACTCTTCCTTGCCCCGCTTCTTCGCGGCGCGCTTGGCCTTCGCGTCGGCAGCCGCCTTCGCGTCGTCGGTCAGCTTCTTCTTGTCTTTCGCGCTGTCTTCGTTCTTTTCGTCAGCCATGGTCGTGTCCTGATCAGTCGATCGTCGCGT
>JAYVRT010000073.1:0-2609 GCA_043776025.1 Archangiaceae bacterium
GTTCATTCTGGTGGAAGACCTCGCCGTAGCGAACCTCCTCGTTGAACGCCAAGTCATAAACGGACTCGACATTCTGCACATACATCGCCAGCCGCTCGAGGCCATAGGTGATCTCGGCGCAGACCGGATCACATTCGATGCCGCCCACCTGTTGGAAATAGGTGAACTGGGTGATCTCCATCCCGTCGCACCACACTTCCCAGCCGAGGCCGGCGGCCCCCAGCGTCGGCGACTCCCAGTCGTCCTCGACGAAGCGGATGTCGTGATCCATCGGATCGATTCCGAACGCCTTGATCGAGTCGAGGTAGAGCTCCTGGGTGTTCTTCGGCGCCGGCTTGAGGATCACCTGGAACTGGTGGTGCTGGAACAGGCGGTTGGGGTTCTCGCCGAAGCGGCCGTCGGCGGGGCGCCGCGAGGGCTGCACGTACGCGACGTTCCACGGCTCGGGGCCGAGGGCGCGGAGGAAAGTCGAGGGGGCCATCGTGCCCGCGCCGACCTCGAGATCGTACGGCTGGCCGATGATGCAGCCGAGCTTGGCCCAGTGGTGCTGCAGGGTGAGGATCAGGTCCTGGAAGTACATTTTGGCCGCGCACCATACACGCGCCGCCCCAGCGGGACTGACCGATTTGAGCCCTACGGCTGCAGCGGCAGCGACTGGACGTCGACCGCCCGCATCTCGACCGGCCTGTTGACCTCAACCGAGACCGAGAGCATCCGGTTCTTCGAGTCGCCGTCGACGATCCGCAGCCGGTGGATCCCGACGTCGAGCGGCACCTTCACCAGCGGCGTCGAGCCGAGCGCCATCTCTCCGTCGAAGACCGCCGCGGTCGAAGGGTTGACGGTGCGCAGCGTGAGGTAGCCGACATCGTGGAGCGCCGCGGACTTGCCGTCGCGGACGATCTCGACCCCGGTCGGCCCCGCCGCCTTCTTGATCGCCGCCTTCTTCTGCTTCTCGGCGATGCTCGAGGTCAGGGAGTCGATCTTCTTCTGCATCTCGTCGATCTTCTTCGAGTTCTCGGTGCCGAGCTCTTTGCCGGCCTTGGCGTCGACCTTCAGCTGCCGCTGCTCGTCCTCCAGCTTGTCGAGCTGGGCGATCTGGCCCTGCAGCTCGGCGAGCGTCGCCTGGCGCTCGGGGTCGTTCTGCGCCGCTTCGACCTCCGCGCGCTTGTCGGCCTCGGCCCTGGCGATCGCGTCGGCCTTCTCCTTCTCCAGGACCCAGGCCGGCTTCGGACCCGCGTTCTGCTTCGCCAGATCCTTCAGGTCCGCGGGCGGGGGCGGAGGCGGATCTGGGTTCATCTCGTGGTCGATGTACGCGCGCACCCCCGGGCTCTTCCAGGCGACGAAGCCGCCGCCGCCGAGCGCGGCAATGATCAGGAAGACGACGACCAGCCCGCCGATGCCGCCGCTCTTCTTCGCAGGCGGCGCGAGCTGTTCCTGTTGGGTGTCGGTGCCCTTCTGGCGGTGCGCGGCGTTGGACGCGCTGGGGTTGAAGGCCTTCTTGTTGCTCGAGGCCTCGGTCGGCACCTCGGGCTCGTCGTACATCGCGTAGTCGCGGCCGACCTTCGAGGCGTAGCGGTTGGCGCCGGCGTTGTTCGGGTTGGGCGGCCGCGACTTCGGCGGGATCGTGGCGTCGAGATCGCGGCTCGAGGTCGACGAGCGCCGCGGCGCCGGCGGCATCGTGTGGTCGTCCGACACCGGCCTTAAGTTCTGCTTCGACATCGACGCCCGCTTCGGCGGCAGGCCCGGGCGCGGCGCAGGGGTCGCCTTCGCGGCGACCTTGCGGCCTTTGGGCGGGCTCGAGTCCCCTGGCTCCTCGCTGGCGAGCGCCGCGACCGCCTTGGTCAGCTTGCCCTTGTCGTCGGTGTTGGCGAGCTCGAGCAGTGCACGGGTCGTCTGGATCTTGTCGTCGAACAGGTCGCGCATCAGCGCCGCGCTCTGATCCTCGTCGAACATCTCGGGGCAGGCCTGATCGATCGCCTTGCCGAACTCCTTTCCGGTGGCGAAGCGGAGCTCGCGCTTGCGTGACAGCCCCTTCATCACCACGTCCGAGAGCGCCGCGGACACCTTGGGGTTGACGTTGCGCGGCTGCTGCACCTCGCCCTCGACGATCTTCAACATCATCGCGGCGTCGGACGGAGCGGTGAAGAGCCGCTGCGCGGTGAGCAGCTCGTGGAGCATCACCGCCGCCGCGAAGAGATCGGTGCGCCCATCGAGGGTCTCGTTCTTCACCTGCTCCGGCGACATGTAGCCGCTGGTGCCCTTGACGATGCCGACCTGGGTCCGGTTGAGGCGGTTGCGCGCCTTCGCGATCCCGAAGTCGATCATCTTCACGTCGCCGGTGTACGTGACCATCACGTTCTTCGGGCTGACGTCGCGGTGGACCACCGGCGCCGGGCGGCCCGCGGGGTCGGTGAAGTTGTGGGCGTAGTGCAGGCCGAGCACCGAGTCGCGCACCACCCGCGCAGCGAAGCCGATCGGCACCTCGACCTCGCGCTTGGCGGCGCGCTTGATGATCTGCTCCAGGTTCTGGCCGGAGATGAACTCCATCGCCAGGTACAGCTCGCCCTGCTCCTCGCCCAGGTCGTAGACCTGCCCGATGTTGGAGTGGC
>JAYVRT010000074.1:0-2609 GCA_043776025.1 Archangiaceae bacterium
GCCATGGGGGCACGCTTCAAGCGCGCCCCTCACCGGCAGGCAAGACAAATTACGGCGCGGAGAAGAAGAGAAACATCGCGACCAGCACGCCGATCAGCACCGGGATCAACACCTCGACCGGCACCCGATACTGCATGTGCATCGTGTGAATCGAGTTGCGGCCCCAGAGGCGGCGGCGGCGCACCCGGCGCATGATCACCGTCGAGAGCGACTCGGGCGCGCGCTCCTTCGGGGCCTTCTTCAGCAGCTGCACCGCCTTCTGGTACTTCTCGAAGCGGGCCTTCAGCGCCGAGTCATCGTCCAGCCCTTCGCGCAGACGGATTTCATCCGCCTCGGGGAGCGCGTCATCCGCGGCTCCGACGAAGAGGCGTTCGACATCGGCCTTGGTGAGTTCGGTCCGCACGGCTTCATTCTCCTCGATGTGCTGCTTCAGTCTCAAGTCGCTCGAGGATTCCGGCGAGCTTTTCGCGCGCGCGGTGGAGCCGGCTCTTGACCGTGCCCTCGGGCAGTTCAGTGATCTCGACGATCTCCTCGTACGACAGGCCCTCGATGTCGCGCAAGGCGACGAGCATCCGCTGGTCTTCCTCCAGCTCGGCGATCGCCCGGTGGACCCACTCCCGCTCCCGGCTGGCCTCGAGCAGCTCGTCGGGCTTCACTGGCGCGCCAACCGAGTCGTTGATCGCCAGCTCGTTGGCCTCGGCGTAGTCGTCGCTGCGCCCCCGGCCGCGGCGCTTCAAGTACTTCAGCCGGTTGAGGCAGTGGTTCTTGCTGATGCGGAAGATCCAGGTCGACAGCTTCGCGTCCTCGCGGAACTTGTCGAGGTGCAGATGGACGCTGACGAAGATCTCCTGCGTGAGATCGAACGCCTCTTCGCGATCGCCCACCATCCGCACGCAGAAGTCGAAGACCCGATCTTTGTTCGCCTTCACCAGCTGTTCGAAGGCCGCGGGCTCGCGGCGGCGCAGGCGGGCGAGCAGCACCCGCTCGGGAAACTCGGCCGCGACCGGTGCCGGAGGCGGAGCCGCGTGCGCGGTGTCCGCTTCGCGCCGGGGCAGCTCGAGCACGTCGGTGGACACGGTTTCCTCCGGCACATCGAAAGTCTACGCAGATGTGACAACGCTGAACGCGCCGGGTTCCGAACCGATCTCCGCAAAGCACGGCCTACTTCGACGACACGGCGTAAGCGCCTGATTTCAGGTCAATCTTCACCGACGGGGGCCGCCGCGTTCGCTCGAAACCCAGGTAGCCCGGCTGAAGCTGCCGCCAGAACGCGTAGTTCGGGTCGGCTTCAGAGGCTTTGAGGGTGGCCTCGTCGAGCCGCCTGGGGAAGATGTGAATCGGCACCCGCTTCACCCTCGCGTCGAGGGCCATCAGGTAGACTTGCTCCGCGGGCCCGTCGGTGATCGCGATGCAGCCGATGCTGACGCAGTTGCCGTGGAGGTAGATCAGCCCACCGAGCTTGCCCTTCGTGCCCAGCACCTTGTCCGAGGCGTTGGGGTAGCTGACCTCGAGCGAGAGGTGGAAGTTGCTGGTCGGGTTGAAGCTCTTGATCTCGTAGAAGCCCTCGGGGACCTGCAGGTCGCCCTCCTCCCGCTTGGGGCCGAGCTCTCCCGAGGCGGCGCAGATCGGGTACGTCTGCACCAGGCTCAGCGGCTTGCCCCGCGGGCCGGACCAGACCTCGAGCTGTTTTTCCTGCTTGAACGCCCGCAGGTACAGCTCGTCGGCGGGGTAGCCCACCCCGGCGTCGGCGAAGAGCTGCTTGAGCGCCTCGGTCTGGTTCTCTCTCGCCTGCGCGACGCGGTCGGCGGCCGAGGCGGCCGAGGCCGACAAACAGAGAACAAGCAATGCG
Source organism: Archangiaceae bacterium (assembly GCA_043776025.1). Taxonomy (GTDB): domain Bacteria; phylum Myxococcota; class Myxococcia; order Myxococcales; family Myxococcaceae; genus JAYVRT01. The sequence continues at coordinate 1,850 of JAYVRT010000074.1, forward strand.
CGCCTCACGCTCGAGAATGACCCCCGCCGCGAGCCGGCGGTTCCATCTACCTGCAGCTCTTCGCCCGACGGTCGTCGGTGCGGCACGGCGGCAGCCAGACGCATCGCCTACTCCGGTGGGGCCCTCGAGGGGTTCTTCACTCCCATCAGCTGCGCGGTGATGAAGTCATCGAGATCGCCGTCGAGGAACTTGTCGACGTTGCCCGTCTCCATTCCGGTGCGCAGGTCCTTCACCATCCGGTACGGCGCGAGCACGTAGGAACGAATCTGCGAGCCGAAGGAGATGTCCTTCTTCTGGCTCTCGGCGGCGTCACGGGCGTCGGCGCGCTTCTTCATCTCGATGTCGTAGAGTCGGGACCGCAAGATCTGAAACGCCATGTCCCGGTTGGCGCTCTGCGACCGTTCGGTCTGGGTGGTGATCAGGATCCCGGTGGGCAGGTGGCGCAGCTGCGCGGTCGAGGAGGTCTTGTTGACCTTCTGGCCGCCGGCGCCGCTGCCACGGATGAACTTCAATTCGTAATCCGTCTCGGGGATCTCGATCTTCACCTCGTCGTCGATCTCCAAATAGACGTCGATCGAGACGAAGCTGGTCTGCCTCCGCGCGTTGGAATCGAAGGGGCTGATCCGCACCAGCCGGTGGACGCCGATCTCCGCCTTCAGGTACCCGTACGCGAAGTCCCCAGTCACCTGAATCGAAACGTTCTTGTAGCCAGCTTCTTCCCCGGCCACCGCGTCGCTGACCTCGACCTTCCAGCCGCGCC
>JAYVRT010000075.1:0-2608 GCA_043776025.1 Archangiaceae bacterium
CGTGGTGGCGGTGCTCGAGCGCCGCCGCGAGGGCTACTCCGAGTGGAACGCCGAGGTCGAAGCGAAGCTCACCGAGGAAGCGAAGGCGGCGCTCGCCGAGGCGGGCCGCCAGTTCGCCGAGGTCGCCGACGACAAGCCCTACTGGCAGCGGCTGGAGCAGATCGTCCTCACCGCCGCCCTGCCCCGCTACTTCAAGCTGGGCCAGGCCGAGTCGGAGTCGGAGAAGGCGAAGTACGGCGTCTGGCGCGGGGGCGACTTCGTCTCGCGCGCCGTGTACGCGGCGGCGGGCCTGGTGGTGGCGGCGATCGTCTTTCGCACCGGGGTCCCGAAGTTCATCGAGCCGCTGCCGCTCGCGTTCTTCATCGGCGGGCCGCTGATTCCCGACCTTCAGGTCTGGTTCGCCAAGCGCCGCTACAAGGGCCGGCTCAAGCAGCTGGTGGACGACATGCGCGAGGAGGCCGCGGCGCGCGACCTCTACCGGCCGATGATGGAAGGCGCCGCGGCGCCCGTCGACGAGAGCATCAGCACCCGGGGAAGCTCGGAGCAGAGCCCGAAGAACAAGGTGGGGGAATAGACGATGCGCGATCGAAATCAGGCGGTGGTTCCGGAGTTCCTCAGGCGGCGCGCGAAGGTGCTCTGGCCGCTGGCAGCCCTCCTGGGCTTGAGCCTGTTCGGCTACACCAGCTGCACCGTCTACGTGCGGCCGGGGCAATACGGGGTGAAGCAGGTGATCCTCGGGTCCGGCCAGGGGATTCAGAACGACATCTACCCGCCCGGGCTCCACTTCCTCACCCCGGGCGCCGAGCGGATGCACACCTTCCCCGCCGACCTCCAGGTGCTGGAGATGAGCGACGCGGCGGCGGGCGATCACGAGCCGACCACCAACCTGAGGCAGGTGCCGGCGATCAAGATCCAGACCTCTGAGGGGTACACCGTCTCGGTGGACATCACCGTGCTCTACCGGATCGAGGACGCCTACAAGGTGATGACCCAGATTGGCCCGGGCCGGCTCTACGAGGACTCGGCGGTGATCCCCCGCGCCGAGCAACAGCTGCGCCGCAAGTTCGGCGAGCTCGACGCCGAGCAGTTCTACCAGGGCGACTTCCGGGAGAAGGCGGCCAGCGAGGCCCAACGGCTGCTCACCGACGAGCTCTCGCCCAAGGGGATCCGGGTGACCCACGTGCTGGTGCGGCAGTACCGTTACGACCAGCGCTACCAGGCGGCAATCGAGAGCCGGAAGATCCAGGACCAGACGGTCTTCAAGAACCGCGCTGAAGCGGCGGCCGCGATGGAAGAGGCCAAGAAGAACACCATCGTCGCCGAGGGCCAGGCGGCGGTCGCCACCGAGCTCTCTCGCGGCGCGGCCGAGGTGAAGAAGATCGAATCAGAAGCCGACCTCTATCGCCGCACCAAGGAAGCCGAGGGCCGCCTCAAGGTCGAGCTCGCGAAGGCGACCGGCATCGATCTCGAGAACCGCGCGCTGCGCGTGGGGGGCAGCGAGAACATGGTCGGCCTCAAGATGGCGGAGGCGCTCGGGGGCGTGGAGCTGATCATTCTGCCGAGCGACGGAGAGGGCGGCACCAACCCGCTCGATCTCAACGCCATGCTCAAGCGGTTCGACGTGAGGGGGCAGTGATGAGGAACTTCATCGCCGCAATGGTGTTCGCTTCGGTGAGCGGTTGCTCGTGTCACTCGACCGGCGCGAACGAAGTGGGCGTGCTCACGCGCAAGTTCGCTCCCTTCGGAAAGCTGGGCGTGCAGGACGAGACCTACGCCTCGGGCGGCACCTACTTCTTCACCGCGTTCACCACCGACTGGAACACCTTCGAGAGCAAGCTGCAGAACCTGCGGCTGGTGAAGGAGAGCGGCGACGACGTCGAGTTCAAGACGGTCGACGGCAACGACATCTCGGTCGACATCATCGTCGCGTGGCGCATCGACCCGGCGAAGGCGTCCTATCTGCTGATGAAGGTGGGCGAGTCGACGGAGGATCTCGAGGCGCGGCTGGTGCGGCCGGGTGTGCGGGCGTACGTGCGCGACGCGCTCAACAAGCTCAAGAGCGAGGAGTTCTACGAGGCTGATCGCCGCTTCAAGGCCGCCGAAGAGGGCCGCGTGCTGCTGGCCACCGCCCTCACGCCCGAGGGGATCATCGTCGAGCAGGTGATCCTCGGGGAGCACCGCTTCAACCCCGAGTACGAAGCGGTGATCCGCGAGAAGAAGCTGGCCGAGCAGAACGCCGAGAAGCTCAAGTCGGAAGCGCTGGCCGCGGCGGAAGCGAGCAAGCGCAACCTCGAGGCTGCCAAGGGCCAGGTCGCGCAGCAGATCGCCGGCGTCGCGGGCTTGCTCGCGCAGGCGAAGCTGACCGCTGACTCCTCGCTGGTGCAGTCCCAGAACGAGGCCGAGGCGATCCTGATCGAGGCGCGCGCCAACGCGCAGGCGATCGAGAAGCGCAACGAGGCGCTCGCGGGCGCGGGCGGGCGCACCATGGTGAAGCTCAAGATCGCCGATGCGTTGATCGGCAAGCGCAGCGTGATGCTGCCGGCGAAGGGCGCGAACATTCAGACGCTCGACATCAACCAGCTCGTGGGAAAGATCGCCGCCGACAAGG
>JAYVRT010000076.1:0-8614 GCA_043776025.1 Archangiaceae bacterium
GCTCGCGTTCGGGCCGGCCTTCGTCGTTCGTTGTGCTCTTCTGACCGCCTATGCAAAGCGCCACCACGGATGCAGCGTCAGCTCCGACTGTTCTGGTGACTGGAGCCACCGGTTTCATCGGAGGCGCGCTGGTGCCAGCGCTGCTCGCACGCGGCTGGAAGGTGATCGCGGCGAGCCGCCGCCCGCCCGCCCAGGCCACGGGCGGCCTCGAATGGCGCGCCTGCGATCTGCTCCAACCGCAGGCGTTGCCCGCCGCGCTCGAGGGCGTCCGCATCGCTTACTACCTGGTGCACAGCATGGGCACGGGCGACGAGGACTTCCGTGCGCTCGAGCGTCGGGCCGCGCAGAGCTTCGCTGACGCCGCGGCGAAAGCCGGCGTCCAGCGGGTGATCTACCTCGGGGGGCCCGCCCCCCGCGGGGACCCCAGCGAGCACCTGCGAAGCAGGCTCGAGGTGGGAGAGATCCTCCGGGCGGGTCCGGTTCAGACGATCGAGCTGCGCGCCTCGATGGTGGTCGGAAACGGCAGCGCGTCCTGGCAGATCGTGCGCGACCTCGCGATGCGCCTGCCGGTGATGGTCGCCCCCCGGTGGCTGAGCTCTCGGACGCGGCCGGTCGCGCTCGAGGACGTCGTCGCCGCCCTGGTGGGAGCCGCCGAGGTCCCCCTCGAGGGAAGCCAGTGGTTCGACCTGCCCGGACCGGAGATCATCAGCGGGCAGCGAATCCTCGAACGCATCGCGGCGCTGCGGGGGCGGCGGATCCTGATGCTCAAGGTCCCGCTGCTGACGCCGAAGCTGTCGGCCTTGTGGTTGCGGCTCGTCACCCGCACCGACTTCGCGCTGGCGCGGGAGCTGGTGCTGGGGCTCGAGCAGGACCTGCTCTCGAAAGACGAGCGGTTCTGGGAGCTGATCGCCCACCCGGTGCGCCAGTCCTTCGATCAAGCGGCCCGCAACGCCCTCCTGGCGGAGTCGAAGCAGGGTGGGTTCCGTGGGCAGGCGGGGCGGCTGGAAGAGCACCTGGTCGACCTGCTCGGCGCGCGTGCCAGGAATGGATGAGACGGGCCGCCCCCCCGCGGGGCTCCGGCGCGCGGTAACCGTCGGGGTGGCGACCATGGCCTGGCTCGTCTGCTTCTTCGTGCTCGCCGGCAGCGGCTCCTGGACGCAGTTCTTCATCGCGGGAATCGTCCTCGCGGCTGGCGCGGTCCTCCTCGGCGCGGTCCCGCGCTCGCTGCTGCACCTCTCTTTACGGGGCGTGGGCGTGGGCCTCGGCGCCGGCCTGTTGATGGTCGGGGCGACCCACGCCTCCTACGCGGTGGTTGCGCCGCTGGTTCCGTTCGCCGCGGAGGGGACGAGGCGGCTGTTTCAACTGCTCAACGCCACCGGCTTCTCGCCGGCCTCGCGTGCTGCCCTGATCGTGGTGATCGCGTCGTGTGAAGAGATCCTCTTCCGCGGCACTGTGCCGGGCGCGACGGTCGAGCACCCCCTTCGCTGGCTCGGGCGGGGGGAGGTCAAGTCCGTCTTGGCCTTTGCGTCGCTCTACGCGCTCGCCACCGCGACCCTCGGGAGCCCGCTGTTGGTCGTCTGCGCCGGGCTGTGCGGTCTGCTCTGGGGGGCGTTGCGCGTCGCCAGCGGCTCACTGGTGCCGGTGATCGTCGCCCACATCGTCTGGGACCTGGGGGTGCTGGTGGTGTGGCCGCTGGTCGGCGGTGGGTGACCGTCCGCGGCGCTCAGTGCACCGAGGGGATCTGGTCTGCCGTCGGAGGCTCGAGCTCGAGCTGGATCTCGTTCGTCCGCAGGAACCACGGCGTCCAGGGCGGGTCGTAGCGGGCCCAGGTCGCCTCGCCGCGGACCTTCATCCCAGCGCCGGCAATCGCGTCTTTGAGCCCGGTCAGCTCTTTCTCGTAGAGCCCTTCGGACCACTGCCCGCTGTAGCGGAGGACCGCGACCCGTCGGGGACCAATCGCCCGGAGGCGGACCCGCTCGTCGAGCGGCTCGGGCAGCGCCTGGAGCGTGAACTCGGAGGGCATCGTGAATTGAATCACCCACCGGTTGGGAGCAGCCGCGGTCTGAGAGACCGGAGCGGTCATCGCGATCTTCTGGCCCCGCGTCGCAGAGACGGGAGCGGTCATTGCGATCGATTTCGAGCCGCGGTTGCCGCCGAAGATGTAGCCGGCGAGCCGGCGAAAGCCCTGGGCCCCCGCCTGGGAGCGCTCCGCGTCGACGGTGGTCTCGGCCACCACCTGCTGCGGATATTCGCGGACCTCGAACCGCTCGAAGCGCTCGAGGAGCTTGAAGGAAGGTCGTTCGGTCGCCATCGGGGTCACTCCGGTATGCCGGCGGCTTCGCCGGGCTCCCTGAAGATCTAACTGGGCTTTCCCCCTTGGCAAGTCAAACATGATACAAACCTTCTACAGCCGCCCGCCGGCCTAGAACACGAACTCGCCGCCCTGTGCCCGAAGCGCGGTGACCGCGGCGAGGTTGACGATGTCCTCTACGCTTGCGTTCTGCTGGAGCACGCTCGCCGGCTTGTTCATCCCCAGAAGCATCGGGCCGATCACCTCGGCGCCGCCGAACCTCCACAGCAGCTTGTAGGCAATGTTCGCTGCCTCGAGGTTGGGGAAGATGAGGACGTTCGCGTCGCCCTTGAGCGTCGAGAACGGCGCGCGGGCCTCGCGTTCCTCGGCGACCAGCGCCACGTCGACCTGCATCTCGCCGTCGAGCTCGAGGTCCGGCCGCAGCTTCCGCGCCAGGTCCACCGCAATGCGCACCTTGCCCGGTGACGGCCCTCCGTTGGCGGAGCCGAAGTTGCTGTAGCTTAGGAACGCGACCCGGGGGACGACGTCGAAGGTCCGGGCGAGGTCGGCGGTCGCGACCGCGATCTCCGCCAACTGCTCGGAGTCGGGATCCGGGTTCACCGTGCAGTCGGCGAAGAACTTGAAGTCGTTGCGGGTCACCACCAGGTACACCCCGCCGGCGTGGCGGCCAGTGCGGGTGCGGATGATCTCCAGCGGGGGCCGGATCGCCTGGGGGTAGCTCTGCGTCAGGCCCGTGACCAGGCCGTCGGCCTCGCCCAGCTCGACCATCATCGAGGCGAAGTGGCCGCGGCGGCGGACCCGGACCCCGGCCGACTCCCGGTTGACGCCGTGACGCTGCCGCAGCCGCCAGTAGGCGTCGGCGTAGCGCTGGCTGTCGGCGCAGGTCTCGGGGTCGATGATCTGGATCCCTTTGAGCTCGGTCTCCAGCTGGTGCTCGATGATCTTCTTTTCGATCACCGGCTTCGACCCGAGGAGGATCGGCGTGCACAGGCCTTCTTCCATCAAGATCCGCGCCGCCTGCAGCACCTTGGGGTGCTCGCCGTCGTTGAAGGCGATCCGCGCCGTCTTCTGCTTCGCCTTGGCGAAGACGGTCGACATCACCTGGTAGCTCCGCGAGAGCAGCTTCTGCAGGCGCTGACGGTACTGCTCGAGGTCGACGGTGATGCGCGCGACGCCAGTGTCCATCGCCGCCTTCGCCACCGCGGTCGCGACCCACAGCAGCGCGCGGGTGTCGAACGGCTTGGGGATGATGTACTCGGGCCCGTAGCGGAAGCGCTCTCCGCCGTAGGCGCGGGACACCGAGTCGGGCACGTCTTCCCGGGCGAGCGCGGCGAGCGCCTTCGCCGCTGCCATCTTCATCTCCTCGTTGATCTGCCGGGCGCGCACGTCGAGCGCCCCGCGGAAGATGAAGGGGAACCCGAGTACGTTGTTGACCTGGTTCGGGTAGTCGCTGCGGCCGGTGGCGACGATCGCGTCCGGGCGGGCCTCGCGGGCCTCGGTGTAGCTGATCTCCGGGTCGGGGTTGGCGAGCGCGAAGATGATCGGGCTCTTGCCCATCGACTTCACCATCTGCGGCGTCACCAGGCCCTTCACCGAGCCGCCGAGGAAGACGTCGGCGCCCTCCATCGCGTCGGCGAGGGTGCGGCACCGGGTGTCCTGCACGTACGGCGCCTTCCATTCGTTGAGTCCTTCTTTGCGACCCTTGTGGAGCACGCCCTTGGTGTCCACCATCAGCACGTTGCTGACCTTTACCCCGAGGGTGACCCAGAAGTTGGTGCAGGCGATCGCGCTCGCGCCCGCGCCGGAGACCACCACCTTCACCTGGTCGATCTTCTTCCCGGCGACGTCGAGGGCGTTGATCAGCGCCGCGCCGCTGATGATCGCGGTGCCGTGCTGGTCGTCATGGAAGACGGGGATCTGCATCTCCTTCTTCAGCCGGGCCTCGATGATGAAGCACTCCGGCGACTTAATGTCCTCGAGGTTGATGCCCCCGAAGGTCGGCTCGAGCGCCTTGACCACGGTGCAGAAGGTGTCGACGCCCTTGGCGTCGATGTTGATGTCGAAGACGTCGATGTCGGCGAAGCGCTTGAAGAGCACCGCCTTGCCTTCCATCACCGGCTTGCCGGCGTAGGGGCCGATGTCTCCCAGCCCGAGCACCGCGGTGCCGTTGGAGCAGACGGCGACCAGGTTTCCGCGCGCGGTGTACTTGTACGAGAGGTCGGGATCCTTCGCGATCTCGAGGCAGGGGTCGGCGACCCCCGGCGTGTACGCGAGCGAGAGGTCGCGCGAGGTCGCGGTGGCCTTGGTGGGGATGACCTCGATTTTTCCCGGGCGCCCCTTCGAGTGGTAGTCGAGGGCGTCTTCCTTGCGGACCTTCTTCGACATCGGCGTGAAGCTGGTGGCCATGGGGGGCTTTTGCACCCGCATCGGCTCGCCGTCGAGGGGACTCGCGCAGTTTCCCTTAACGCGGCGCGGCGTCAGGCCGGGGGCGATTTCCAGCGCTGGTGCATCCACACCCATTGGTCGGGCGCGGCGCGGATCGCGTCTTCAATCTTCGCCGTCATCTGCGCCGTGAGGACCGTGGCGTCGAGCCCCTGCGTTGGCAGCTGCGTCATCGTCAGCCGGTAGTGACCGTCGGCCTCGCGGCGGCAGAAGCCCATCACCACCGCGGCGCCGGTGCGCAGCGCGAGGTCGGCGGCGGCGCGTGGGGTCTTCGCCACGGTGCCGAAGAACGGCACCCAGACCGACTGGACGTCGGTGTCCTGGTCGATCAACAGCCCGAGGATCTCTCCCCGCTTCAGCGCCCGCAGCATCGCCTTCGCCGCGCCCGACTGGCCGCGCCAGATCGACTTGAGCTTCGAGGCGGAACGGAACCGCTCGATCAGCGCGGTGGTCCTCGGATCTGTCGTCTCCTTGGCGATTGTCTGGCAGGGGAAGCCGGCGAGCGCCACCCGGCGGGCGAGCAGCTCCCAGCTGCCCAGGTGCCCGCTGACGAAGACCACGCCTTTGTTCCGCGCCAGCGCCGCCTCGAGCACCGCGCGATCCTCGGCCGGCCAGCGCACCCAGGCCTCGACGTCGCGGTCGAGCTGCTCGACGCATGCCAGCTCGAGCAGGCAGCGGCCGAGGTGGCGGAAGCAGGCCCGCGCCAGGGCGGCCCGCTCGATGTCGGACTTCACCGGGAAGGCGAGGGCGAGCGACGCCAGCGCCTTGCCGCGTTCTGAGCTGGCCAGCGCAAAGGCCAGTCCGCCGAACAAAGCACCCAGGGCCGAGGCGAGCCGCACCGGCAACAGCGAGAGGAACGCAATCGCGGCGCGAATCAGCGCGTACCTCAGGGCGCGCTTCAGACGCTTGCGGAACGGAGGCGGTGGCTTGTTCGACAGGGGATTCGCGTTATACGCCGGGGGGTGTTGACCCCGCTGCAAGAGCTTGCCGCGCTGCTTCGCCCTTCGGGCGGAGGGCTCTACCTCGTCTCCACCGGGAAGGCGGCGCAGCTGGCGCTGCAGCAGCAGCTGTACGAGGTGACGACCGCCGACGAGGTGCACCAGCGCTTCCTCGGAAACCTCGAGAAGATCGTCACCGCGAAGGGCGTGCTGCTCGGCATCCCCAGCGACGTCGGCGCTGGCTTCTCCCGGGGCGCCAACTTAGGGCCGCAGGCGATCCGCACCCGGCTGCTCGAGGACCACCCCGACTGGCCGGCGAAGGCGGAGAAGGTGGGCCTGGTGGATCTCGGCGACGTCTTCGTCGTCCCCCAGCTGCTGCACGACGAGATGCTGAGCGAGCCGCAGAAAGAGGCCTCGCGCCGGGCGATCTATCCTCAGCTGTCTCCGGCCAACGCGGCGACGCTGCCGGTCTCGCCGCTGTCGATCGCCGAGCGCGCCTGGGAGCTGATCTTCACCCTCAACCCGACGGTGAAGCCGTTCGTGCTCGGCGGGGACCACTCCACCGCGCTGCCCGGGACGCTGGCGCTGGCGAAGGCGCGCCCCGAGCCGTTTGGCATCGTTCAGCCGGACGCGCACACCGACCTGCTCTCCGAGCGGCTGGGGGTGAAGTATTGCTTCGCCACCTGGAGCTGGCACGCCAACGAGCGAATCGGCCGCAAGGGCCGCCTGACCCAGGTGGGGATCCGCGCCTCTGGAAGGGACCAGGCCCACTGGGAATCGACCACCGGCGTTCGGCAGTTCTGGGCCAAAGACATCCTCGCGGACCCAGCCGCCGCCCTCGACGCGGTGCTGGCCCACGTGAAGTCGTCTGGCGTCCGCGGGGTGTACTTCAGCAATGACATCGACGGCACCGATGAGCAGTGGGCCGACGCCACCGGCACTCCGGAGCCCGGGGGACTGACGCCCGACTGGGTGGTGGCGTTGATCCGCCGCCTCGGCGCCGAGGTGGGCCTGCTCGGCGGCGACGTGATGGAGGTCGCCCCGGTGCTGACCCGGACCCCCCAGAGCGCCGCGCGCACGGTGGGGCTGGCGGTCCGCTACTTCGTCGAGACGATCGATGCGGCGCTGGGAACCGCACGATGAACGTGGCAAGAAGCGCCCCGCTCATGCGGCTCTTGCTCGTCCTCGCCACGCTGTCGTTGGGTCTCACCGGGTGCAAGAGCGCCTGCCGCCAGCTGTCCGAACGGCTGTGCGAGTGCGCGATCAACTCGACGGAGAAGAGTGCGTGCGTCCAGCGCGCCGGCAACTCCGAGGGAGTCAACCCGCCGACCCAGGCGCAGGATCAGCACTGCAAGGAGTTGCTGCCCACCTGCGACTGCCGGCTGATTGACACCGCTTCGGGCAAGCTCCGCTGCGGGCTGGCGCGCGACGCGACCCTGGCCGGCATGGACGCCGGCTTCTAAGCGGTCACTTCTTCTTCTTCGTGGCGGCAGCGGGCTTCGGCTTCGGCAGCTTCGCCAGCGCCGACTCGGTCGACTTCTGCGCCGCCTTGCAGGTCTCGAGGAAGGACTCGACCGTGGTGGTGGCCCCGTCGACGGAGATCTTCTCGGTGGCGAAGCCGCCCTTGACGAAGTCGAGCCCGGTCGAAAGGCACGCGGCGTAGTCGGCGGCGGCGGCGGCGACCAGCGTCCGCTTCTTCTCCGCGTCCGTCTCGGTCTTCGAGTCCTTGAGCTCCTTCCCCGCCTTCTGCTTCAGCGCCGCCGGCCCGGAAAGAAAGGCGAGCTTCTTCTCTGCCTTGTTGAGCACCCCGCGTGCCTTCTCGGTCTCCGCCTTGGCGCGCTTGAGGTAGCCGAGGAAGGACGAGTCCTTGAGCGCGGTGATCCGGCGGTCGTCGCTCGCGCCCACCGCCTTCTCCAGCGCGGTCACCGATTCCTTGGCGGCGGTCACCGACTTCTCGTCGACCTTCGGGCCGGCGAGCGCCTCGGCCGCGTCCTTCATCGCCTGCAGCGAGGGGCCGATCTCCGCGCGCTCCGAGCGCACCGCGTCTTCGATGTCCTTGGCGTGGCGCGCCTCCTGGACCTCTTTGAGCTTCGAGATCAGCTCGTCGTACCGGGAGGTGAAGATCTCGCGGTCGGGCGACAGCTGCATGTCGGGGTCGCTCATCAGCTTGTTCGCCTCGCGCAGCGCGTCCTCGGCCTTCTTCGGCTCGACCTGGGCGGAGAAGCGCTCGGCGTCGTCGAGGAGCACGCCGATCTGATCCGACTTCTTCTCGGCGTTCTTCATCTTCGCTTCGGCTGACTTCGGGCCGCAGCCGGCAGCGGCCAGCAGCAGCGCCAGCACCAGCGACAGCTTCAGGAGCGCTCGAGGATCTGGGTGAGCCGCGCCAGAGCGCCCTCGACCTTCTTGATCGCCTTGAGCTGCTTCTGGCTCAGGACCGAGAGGTCGCCCTTGCAGTGGGGGCAGGTGACCGCCTGGGGATACAGGTGTTGGCCGCACCCGGGGCAACGTACCAGCGCTGGCGGCAAGCGCCCCTTTACGCGCGCGGTCTGTTTCACGGCAGCACCGGCAGCCGCAGCGCCCGGCCGCGTGGAGGGCGCAGCGTCGAGGCGGCGGGCGCAGGGATCGGCAGGTCGATCGACTCTTCGAGCACCTCGAACTTCCCCTGGTCGAAGGGGGTGCCCGGGGCGTCGGCGACCTTGACGATCCGCTCGCGCAGGCCTTCCTTCTGCAGCTCGAGGACCCGGTGGTGGCAGTAGGGGTTGTTGCCCGGCTTGCCGAAGAGGACGGTGGTGGTCCAGGTGCAGCCAGCGCGGCAGACGTCAGCGTAGTAGCAGGTCTTGCAGCGGCCCCAGAGATCGTTGGTGGTGCGGTCGCGGGTGAAGTTGAGCTCGGGCGCGTTGACCCAGATGTCCTCGAGCGAGCG
>JAYVRT010000077.1:0-2601 GCA_043776025.1 Archangiaceae bacterium
GGCGAAGGACATCGAGCTCACCACCGAGGCGCGCTCGCAGCTGGCGAAGGCAAAGACGCAGGGGTTCGGGCAGCTGCCGGTGTGCATGGCGAAGACGCACCTGTCGCTGTCGGATGATCCGACGCAGCAGGGCGCTCCGACGGACTTCACGCTCACGGTGCGAGAGGTGCGGGTTCGCGCGGGCGCCGGGTTCCTGCTGGCGCTGACCGGGGAGATTCTGACCATGCCCGGGCTGCCCAAAGTGCCGGCGGCGCACCACCTCGATCTGGCGGCGGATGGGACGGTCACCGGGCTGACGTAGGGTGATCGACGCTCTGGGCCTGAGCTTCAGTGCTTGCGTGACGCCGCGAGGAACTGCTTCGTCGCCTGCAGCTGATCCTCGCGGGTCGAAAACTTCGACAGCAACGAAAAGTCGAGGTCGGGAAGCAGCACGCTCCGCCGCGACCGGGCGTACTGGCCACCCTTGAGTACAAACGGCACCAACTGGCCCTGTTCCCAGAGCCAGACCTCGCGAATCCGCAGGCGCAGATAGACGCCGAGCTTCTCGATCCCGCCGGAGGTCCACTTGACCTCGACCGCGATGTCCGGCGTCTGGCAGCGGCCGCGCGGCCCGAGCACGTAGCACTCGTCGGGTTCGATCGCGGTTTTGCTGCGCGACGACGTCAGCGTCCAGGACCCGAAGCCGCGCAAATCAGTGTCTGACTCGATCGACCAGGCTTCGATCAAGCGGACAAGGTTGGTCTTGATCGACTCGTGGTTGACCGAGGGCGACATCAGCTCGAGCACTCCATCGTGGAAAGTGATCCGAGTGGCAGCCGAGTCGCCGCGGGCAGCGAGGAACGCCAGCAAGGCCTTCCAGCTCAACTGCACGCGCGCAAATCCGTCGATCTGCTCGAGGTCCACGGACGGGGGGCGGGTGAGGTTCAAATCCATGGGCGAGGTCACTGTATTCGCAGCGCGCGAGCCGCGCACGCCCGCCGCTACGGGGTGCAGACCACCGTGTCGCCCATCACCACGCAGGAACTGCAGGAGTTGGTCTTGACCAGGGTTCCGCTGCGGCACTCAAGCGTCCCCTTCCCGTCCACCGTGCACGTCCCCCTGCCTTCGGCAGTCGAGGCGCAGCGATCTCCCGCGAGGTTGCGGCTGACGTCGCAGGTGACGAGGCCCCCGCTCTTGGCGCAGCCAGCGGGCCCGCGGCACGGCAACCCGACCCAGACGGTGGCCTGGCACTCGAGCGCGACGGCGGCGCCCTCGCAGTCGAAGCCGGCCGTGGTGCACGGGTCGCCGGCCTTCCTGGGCGTCGAGATCGCAACGCAGGTCCCACCGTCGATCTCCACGGTGCCCACCGCGCAGCGCAGGACGCACTGGCCGTTGACCTCGATCGTGCCAGCGCCGCAGACCGCCGCCTTCTGACCGCAGGCGACGAGGGCCAGGCACACCCCGATGCAAAGCCAAAGGCGCATGCGCGGGCTCATATCCGGCGCGCTCGACCGGCGGCAACCCCCGCCCCCCTAAGCCCTCAAAGTCTCTGGCCAAATCACGGTTGACGCCTTGGGGCGTCCCGCTATAACTCCCCTGCGTTCTGGCACCTTTCTTCGAGGGAAAACCACCTTGAGCACCTGGGCGATCGATCAGCTTCAGCAGCAACTGCCCGACGCGATCGCGCAGCGTTACCACGACCGCACCGGCGCCGAGTGGGCGGTGGTGACCCGCGAGGGCATCGTCCGCGTCGCGACGGCGCTCAAGGAGAAGCTCGGCTTCAAGATGTTCATCTCGATGGACTGCGTCGACCGGCTGCAGCTGCCGGAGAACACGCCGCGCTTCGAGGTCCTGTACTTCTTCTTCAACGTCGAGCGGAACGAGCACGCCCGGCTGAAGGTGCTGGTGCCCGAGGAAGACTGCACCGCGCCGACGATTCGCTATGTGTACCAGGGCGCGAACTGGGGCGAGCGGCTGTGCTGGGACTTCTACGGCATCAACTTCACCGGCCACGGCGACCTGCGGCGGATGTTCCTCTACGAGGAGTTCAAGGGTCACCCGCTGCGCAAGGACTACGCGCTGCGCGACCGGCAGCCGCTGATTCCCGAGCGGCCGATTAAAGACATCTTCCGCGGCCCCGGCACCTCCGGCGTCGCCTGAGCGAGATCACCATGTCCGACTACGACCCGACGCCGCACAACGACGAGCTCGAAGCGCATCTGCAGACGAAGAACATGGTGATCAACCTCGGGCCTTCGCACCCGGCGATGCACGGCACCGTGCGGATGCGGGTCGAGCTCGACGGCGAGATCCTCGCCAAGGTCGACACCGAGATCGGCTTCCTCCACCGCGGCTTCCAGAAGAGCTGCGAGAACGTCACCTGGACCCAGTGCATCCCCTACACCGACCGGCTCAACTACGTGTCGGCGCTGATGAACAACTTCGGGTTCCTCAACGCCGTCGAGCGGCTGATGGGGATCGAGATCCCCGAGCGGGCCAAGTTCATCCGGGTGATCGGCGCCGAGATGCACCGGATCGCCGACCATCTGACCGCGACCGGGGCGCTGGGGCTCGAGCTGGGCGCGTTCGCCGCCTTCCTCTACGGAATCGAGGCCCGCGAGC
>JAYVRT010000078.1:0-8573 GCA_043776025.1 Archangiaceae bacterium
CCGCCACCCGCTCCGTCCACTCCGCTGCGTTTGCCATTCCCGCGCACTACAGCCCTACGCGGATCTCCGGAAGACGGGGTCCGTGCATCGGATACTCACACGCCGCGAGCGCCAGCGCCAACAGGGCGACGAAGAACCCGTTCTTCATCAGAATTCTCCCCAGACAATGACCGCCCCACCGCCCGGGGAGGCAGCGAGCGCGACCGAGCCGTGACCAGGTGTCGAGGCGACGAACATCGAGATTGCCGCGGCGGTGAGCACTGCGGCGGACACCCCGCTGGCCAGGGCGACGGTCGCGCCCCGGTTCACCGAGGCCTACAGACGCACCTGGCTGTCGTCGAGCAGCAGCCCGGCGGTCGGCAGCCGCGCCCGCTCCGAGGCCGCCGTGGCCCCGAAGCCGACCGTCAGCGCCGCGGCGGCGAGCGCCGTCGCTCCTGTGACATAGGCGACGACCCGGAGCGCGGAGACTCCGGCCGGCGGCGGCGGGCTGGGCGCGGTTGCCGAGGCGACCGCCGCCGGCTCGTTCGGGGGAAGCGGCGGGGGCGGCAGCGGCAACGGCAACGGTGGAGCCAGGGTGGGTTGTTCGACAACGACCGACGCCGGCTTCGGTTCGACCGCGGGCGGCGTCAGCACCGGCGAGAGCTTGTCCAGCTCGAGCTGCGCCACCAACAGCCGGAGCGCCTCTCGAGCCGCCTCGTCGAAGGAGCCCTTCCGCTTGATCGTCACCTGGGTCAGCGGTCGCACCTGGACCCCGTCCTGGTTTACTACCCGCCCCGCCGCGGTGAGTTCGGTGCCAGCCGCGTTGCGTTCGACGAAGGCGTAGAGCGCGTAGAGCGTCCCGGCGGTCGTCGCCAGTTGCTGCAGGCACTCGTTGCGCAGGTCGCAGTCCTGACGTTTCAAGGCGGCCATCGCCGCTTTCCAGTTGGTCCGGGTCGGCAGCCGGATCGCCGAGCTCTTCGCCAACAGCTGCCGAAAGCCGTCTTGCAACGCGGTCAGCTGCGCCTCGGTTAGTGCGAACTTCACCTCGACCGGGTGATCGATCAGCGTTGGCTTTCCCTGGGCGGTCGCCCCGAGCGCGGCGAGGGTCACGCAAAGCGAGAACAGTCTCATTGTGGGTGCCTCGTCCGAGTCAGGGTTGCCGCCAGTTGCTGGATCTCGCTCTCGACCGCCTCGCACTCGACTCCGGTCGCCGCCGCGGCGATCGCTTCGGAGAGGCGGGGCTCGGCGCGCTCGAACAGGGTCCACGCGGCTGCGTCCCCAGCGGCGGCAGTCTGCTGGAGCTCCTGCAGATCGCCGCTCATCGACTGCCGCCACCGGGCGGTCGGCTCGCAGTTCGACTTGCGGATCTCGAAGGCGCGAGAGGCCGGGCTGTGCGGGCGGCGCGTGGGCAGCGGAGCAACGGGGGCAGCGGGGTCAGCTCTTCGCTTGGGGCCGGCAGAGTCTCTCGGGGAGCAAGCACCGGGTCGGACGGACGCACGGGGAGCATTGCTGGCGCCTCCACCGAAGGCGGGGGCGCCCAGAGCCGGTCTGCCACCGGCACTCCGCCTCGCCCCCAAAGCAACCACGCCCCCAGCAACAACCCGAGCGCCGCCACCCCGACCGCCCACCTGCCGCCGCGGCCCTGTGCCCGGGCCGAAGGCGCTGGCGCGGGTTCGGCCGCGTCAATGCGCGGGCTCAGGCGCGCGTCGGGCGCCGGGGAGAGCAGCGGGTTGCGCTGCTGCCGGGTCACCTGGTCCTGAACCCCGCGGGCAGCGCGCTGGAGCCGGCTGCGCACCGTGGCGGCGCTCGAAGGCCGCTCTGCTGGCCTCTTCTTCAACAGGTCGGCGATCGACTCTTCGAGCTCTTCGGAGAACACATAGGAGCCCGCGACCGCGCAGAGCGTCGGTGCCTGTTGCTGCCGGTGGAGGCGAAGCAACTCGCCCGCCCGGTTGGCCCTTGCCAGGTCCACCTGAAACGGCAGCTGACCGGTCAGCACCTCAAAGAGCATCACGCCGAACGAGTACAGGTCGCTGCTCCGGCTTGCCGGCTGGCCTTGCGCCTGCTCGGGCGAGAAATACTCGGGCGTGCCGCAGACCACTGAAGCCCCGGTGACGCCTGTACCGGGCTCCAGCGACAGCGCCTCGGGCTGGACCTTGGCGAGCCCGAAATCGAGGAGCTTCACCAACTCGGCGCCCCCCGAGAGCCGAGCGAGGAAGACGTTCGACGGCTTGAGATCGCGATGAATCACGTTGACCGAGTGCGCCGCTGCGAGTGCGTCGAGGATTTGGTCCGCCAACCGCAAGGCCCGCTCGGGAGGCAGCGGGCCCACCAACCGCAGCTCGGCCTCGAGGGTGCGGCCCTCGAGGAACTCCATCACCATGTACTGCCGACGGTCGCCCAGCGGGCCGAACCCGACGATGTCGATGATGTTCGGGTGCTTCAGGCTCGAAAGCGTCTGCGCCTCGCGCTCGAAGCTCCCAGAGACCCGGGCGTCCTCCGCGACCTCGGGCCGGAGAACCTTGATCGCGAAGTGCCGGTTGAGGATCGGGTGCCGAGCCCGGTACACCAGCCCCATCCCCCCTTCACCGAGCGGCTGCTCGACCACATACCCGCCGACGTCCTGTCCGATGAGTGGGTCATGCGGCGTGAGCAGCGGCCCGGTGTCCATGTGAGTGCCTCGACCCGCTCAGTTCCCGGTGAGCGCGAGCGGCGCCGGCAGCGGCGCGCAGCGGCCGACGGAGCTCGACATCGTCACCGTGGCCGCGGTCGCACCGCCCAGCAGCGGCCGCGCGTAGGTCGCGCTCGACGAGACGCTGCCGCCCCCGCTCACCGTGCCCGCGGTGGGGCTGACTGAGTAGAGCGAGGCGTTGGCCCCTCCGACGGCGAGGGTGTACGGCGCCGAGAGGTTTCCGGAGTTGTTGACGGTGAAGGCCTTCGAGCCGCTCGCGCTGTAGCTGATCGCGCTCGGGTTGAAGGTGAGGATCGCGCCCTCCGCGGTCTCGTGCAGCGCCACGGTGTGCGCCTCGTTGACCACCCCGCCGGTCGCGGTGATCGACAGGGTGTCGGCGAAGGCGTCGGTCGCCGTCGACGAGGTCGCGGGGATCGCCTTGGGGGTGATCGTCACCGTCGCCATCTGGCTGGCGGCGACAGTCGCCGGGCCGGACACGGTGTAGGCCGAGCCGGCGCCCCCCGTGAGGGCGAAGCTGAGCGACAGCGTCTGGCTCGAGTTGTTGGTGACGCTGACGGTCTGGGCGCCGGCGGTGGTTCCGCATGGCACCAGGCCGCCCGCGCCGAAGGTCAGGCTCGACGCCGAGAGCGCCACCACGTTGCCGCTGCTGCCCGAACCACTGAGCGAGATGCTCGAGAACGGCAGCGGCTGACAGAGCACCGTCCCGGAGGAGAGGGTGATGTTGGCGGTGTCGCTGTAGCCCATCGCCGCCACCGGGGTGAAGTTGCCGGTCTGGCTCGAGTTGGTGTTCGGGCTGACCACCGCGTTGATCGGCAGGTTGAAGATCGCCGGCTGCCCGGAGGTGAAGCTGATCGTCCCCGCCGCGTTTCCGGTGTTGCTCGCGGTGAACTGGGAGCTGGCGTTGGCGCCGACCGCCACCGAGCCGAAGTTGATGCTGGTGGTGGAGATCGCGAAGATCGAGCCACGGGCCGTCTCGCGCAGCGGGATGTCATGCGGGCTGTCGGCGGAGACGTTGGTCGTCACCGTCAGGGTGTCGCCGTAGAGGTTGGGAGTGACGGGAGAGGTCTGCGGGATTGGGCCGGGGGTCGCGGTGATCACCACCGTGCCGCCGTCCGAGGCCACCACGCCCGAGTCGGGAGACATCGAGATCGTGAACGACGAGCTCGCCCCTTTTCCCAGCGCGGCGCTGACGGTGTACGCCTGGTTTCCGTTGTTGGTGAAGGTCACCGTCTTCGCCGAGGCGCTGGTGCCGCAGTTCACGGCGCCGAAGTCGAGCGCGACCGGGCTGTAGCTGACCGAGCCGTTGGTGCCGGTGCCGGTCATCGTCAGCGCCGGAGGCAGGGGCGCGCAGAGCACGGTGGCGGCGTCGACGGCGGCGGAGGCGTGGGCCGTCTGCGGGACCACCGAGGTGCCGGGGGCGAAGGTCGCGGTCACCGCGCCGGAAGCGCCCCCGTTGATCGCCGTCGGGCCGGCAGGGTTGAGGTTGAAGCTGGTGTTGTCCGAGGTGAGCGTGACGCTCGCGGCCGCGTTGCCGTCGTTGACGACGCTGAACGGCGCGTTCGCGGTGTTGTTGATCGGCACCAGCCCGAAGTCGAGCGACGACGGGGCGAGGCTCAAGATCGCGCCGTTGGCCGTCTGGTGGAGGGTGATCGGGTGGCTGGTGTCGTTCGCCACGTCGGTGACGATCGAGAGGGTGTCACCGAATGCTTCCGCCGCCGTCGAGGCGACCGCCGGGATCCCCGCGGTGGTGTTGACGGTGATGGTGATGCTCCCGTTGTTGGCCGGGACCGTGCCGCTGGTCGGGCTGAAGCTGAACGGCGACGATGCGCCCTTGCCGAGCGTCCCGGTCCAGGCGAAGGCCTGGTTTCCACCGTTGGTGATGGTGAAGGTCTTGGCCGCCGCCTGGGTGCCACAGTCGACCCGGCCGTTGGTGCCGAAGAAAACGTCAGTGCTGGAGAAGCCGACGACGCCATTGGTCCCCTGCCCGGTCATCGGGATCGAGAAGACGCTCGCCGTCCCGCAGACCGGCTCGGCGACCCCAATCAGCGCCGGGGCGCTGCTGGCGGTGATCTTGCTGGGCTTGAAGCGGGCCGCCAGCATCGCGACCGAGGCACCGACGCCGACGGTTGCCGCCCCCGGGCTGCCTGCCCACGTCAGGCCGAACTGGGCGTCGGCGGGCTGGGTGAAGCTGAGCGTCGCCGGGACGTTGCCATTGTTGGTCAGCGTCAGCGGCAGGTTCGGCGCCTGGATGCCGACCGGAAGCACCCCGAAGGAGGCGACGGTCGGGACCAGGGCCAGCGTGACGCCCGACGTCTTCAGCTTCAACGGCACGTCGAACTTCGCGTGGGCACTGTCGCTGGTGTTGATCGTCAACGTCGCGGTCTGGTCGACCCCGGCGTTCGCGCTCGAGGGCACCGCCGCGGAGACGATCACGTCGGCGCTCGCTCCGCCGGCGACCATTCCCGAAGCCGGAGAGGCCTTGAAGCTGCTCGCACCCGCAACTGAGGTGGAAAAGGTAAGCGCCGCGGTACCGGTGTTCTTCACCGTCACTTTCTTCGTCGTCGCCGCCGCCGCACAGCCGACGCTCGCGAAGTCGACGGGCGTGACCGAGACCTCGGCCGTCGCCGAGCCGGCGCCGCCTCCTCCTGCTCCTCCCGCTCCGCCCCCGGAGCCCCCACCCGAACCGCCGGCGCTGCCACCTCCGGCGCCACCGCCGCTCCCTGCGGAGCCGCCGCTACAACCCGACAGCGCCAATCCCAGAGCCACCACCGCCACTGCGAGACGTTTGCCGACTGCTTCCATGCTGCCCCCTTCGAGGAGTGTGAGTGCTGTTCAACCGGCCAAGATTGCGAGACATTGCGCGGCCAATGCCCTGATTCCCGGGGCCCGACCGACCTCGCTCGAACCCTGTTGATCCGAAGACACGGAGGCCCGCCCAATTGGATCGACGATCCGAAGAGACTCGCTGCAGTGTCATTGAAAAGGGTGGCACCGCCGCTTGAGGCTGCCCGAGGACAAGGCGCTGCTCGCGGGGTTCCGCGCAGGAGATCGGAAGGCGATGGAGGCCGTTTACCTGCACTACGCGCCGCTGCTGTCCGCGCTCATCTTTCGCGGGCTCGCCTGCCCGGGGGGACGGGTCCGCCTCAGCAGTGCCTACGAGCTGGGCGCGGTGGTGCAGGAGACCTTCACCCGCGCCTTCCAGGACCGCGCGCGGCAGGCGTACGACGGCACCTCGTCGTACCGCGCCTACCTCGCGGCGATCGCCCGCAACTACCTGCTCAACGAGCTGAGGGTTCGCGAGGAGGTGTCTTCCGACGCGGCGATTGAAGTCGCGCTGGGTGCGGGCGTCGATGGGGCGGCAACAATCGCCGCGGCGCCGCGGGGACCCGAAGAGCAGGCCGAAGAGAACGAGATGAACCGCCTGATCGAAGCCTTCCTCGCCGAGCGCACCGGCCCCGAGCGGGACGTGTTCAAGGCGCGCTTCGTCGAGCAGCGCACCCAGGACGGCGCGGCCGCTGCGACCGGGCTCACGCGGATCCAGGTCCGGCGAATCGAAGCCCACCTGCGTGCCGACCTGCTCGCCCGGCTCAAACAGAGCGGCTACCTCGAGCGCGCCACCGCGGTGAGCACGCTCTTCGCCCCGCGGGATCCCCAGGGGGTCGGCCCGTGAACCACGCCGCCGCGCACGCCGCCGTCGACGAGCTCTTCGTCGGGAACCCGAAGCGGGCCAGGGCGCTCCGCGCGCACCTCGATGGTTGCCTCGAGTGCCGTGCCTACTATGACCGCGTCGCGAAGGGCTTTCGGACGCTGGCGGGAAAACCTGACGAGATGACCGCCGAGGAGCTGCAGCTGTTCGCGCTCGTCTTCCCTGCCTCGGCGCCCGCGGCGAGGTGGCCGCTCGCACCCTGGGCTGGAGCGCTGGCGCTCGCAGCCGCCGCAGCGTTGGTGCTGGTCGTCTTTCGCGCGCCCACCGACGGCTTCACCGCTCGCGGAGGCGGGTCCGGCGGCGGAGGCCCGGCGCTGCGGCCGCTGTGTTCCCGCGGGCAGGGAGCCCAGGTGGTGGTCAAAGATCCCGCGCGCGAGCCCTGCTCCGAGGGCGATCGGCTGGCGTTCTTCGCCACCGGGCACGGCCGCCGCTTCATCGCGGTCGCGCTCCTCGACGAGGCGGGGGTGGAGTGGGTGGTCAGCGGCGCCGAGGGCGCGCTGGGCGCCGGCGACGCCGAGGTTGCCCTGCCCCGCACCGCGCAGTGGCGGCCCGGCGTGCGCGCCGTCGCGCTCTGGTCGGGCGAGCCGATCGACCCACAGGCGGCGGAGCCGTGCGTCCGCGGTAACTGCCTGCGAGAACAGGAACGGCTGGAGCTTCCGCTCACGCCCGGGTCGCCGAAGTGATCCCCGCACTGGCACTGCTGCTCGCGGCGACGGGCGCCCCGGCGGCCCCCTCGGATCCCTACATCGTCGCCCTGGTGGTGGGTCTCAACGCCAGCCGCGATCCGGCGGTGCCCCCGCTCAAGTACGCCGACGACGACGCGGCGCGGTTCTCCGAGCTGTTCGCGGGCATCGCCGACAAGGTGGTGCTCCTCACCGTGCTCGACGCCGAATCCCAGGAACGGCACCACGAGGCAGCGGCCACCTCCCGGCCTCCGACCCGCGCCGAGCTCGACGCCGCGGTGGCGATGCTCGGCGAGGCGGTGCGCGAGGCGACGAAGGCGGGGCGGCGAACCGAGTTCTTCTTCGTCTACGCCGGCCACGGCACGCTCACGCCGCAGGGAGAGGGGTCGGTGAATCTGCTCGACGGGGTGTTGCTGCGGCGCGACCTGTTCAAGGAGGTGCTCGACCCGGTCCCCGCCGAGTTCAAGCACGTCATCCTCGACGCCTGTGACGCCTACTTCATGGTGTCCAAGCGCGGTGGGGCGCCGAGCGCGACGGAGCTGGCCGCGATGAAGAGCTTCCTCGACTCCGAGGCGCTCGAGGGTCACCCGGAGGTCGGAGTGCTCATCTCTGGCTCGCGGGAGATCGAGACCCACGAATGGTCGGCGCTCGAGTCGGGGGTGTTCTCCCATGAGGTCCGTTCGGCGCTGCTGGGCGCGGCGGACGCGGACGGCGACGGGATCCTCCACTACTCGGAGATCGCGGCCTTCGTCTCCGCGGCAAACGATGGGCTGGCGGATCCCCGGGCGCGGGTGGACGTCTTTGCCCGGCCGCCCCGCCTCGACCTCACCCACCCGCTGATCGACCTTCGCCGCGGGCCGCGGCGGTTCGTCGAGATCCCCGCCGCCCTCAAGGGCCAGCTTCGGGTCGAAGACGCGCGAGGCGCCCGGTACGCGGACCTCAACGTCTCGGGAGAGGCGCCGGTGTACCTGCGCCTGGTCGGCAACGACGAGTACTTCTTCTTCCGTCAGGACCGCGAGGCGCGGGTGGCCGCGGGGAGCGTGGGCATCCAGGCGCTGGCCGACGGCACCTTCGGAGCGAGGAAGCGTCAGCCGCGCGGACCCGTGGAGGACGACCTTCGCCGCGGGCTCTTCTCTGTGCCTTTCGGTCTGGGCTTCCTCCGCGGCTTCGTCGGCCACGACGCGGCGCTGGGCGCCCTGCCCCAGCCAGGTACGCCTTTCCCCGACGGGACCTGGGTCCGCACCGAGGTCACGACGGCGCCGCCTGGGAGCCGGATGCGCAAGGCGGCGTGGATCACCTTAGGGGGCGCGGTCGCGCTCGGCGCCGGCAGCGCGGTGTCGGCGGTGCTGACCCGTGAC
The DNA here is from genome assembly GCA_043776025.1 of Archangiaceae bacterium. Classification (GTDB taxonomy): domain Bacteria; phylum Myxococcota; class Myxococcia; order Myxococcales; family Myxococcaceae; genus JAYVRT01. The sequence continues at coordinate 8,416 of JAYVRT010000078.1, forward strand.
TCCTATGACGTGTTCGTCCATCGCGTCGCGACCGAGGGCAGCTTCGATCAGAAGAAGATCGCCGAGGTGGAGAACTTCCGTCTGTCGACCAACCTGCTGCTCGCCGGAGCGGTCGCGGCCGGCGCGGTGGGCGTGTTGTTGCTGTGGCTTTCGGACTC
>JAYVRT010000079.1:0-8559 GCA_043776025.1 Archangiaceae bacterium
TCTCCTCGACCGCCGACGTCACCACCCCGACGGCGTGGACCGACGTCGAGGTCGAGCCGTACTACTACTCCGCGGGCAGCTGCCAGGGCGGCGCGGTGGGCAGCGGCACCGACGCGCTCGCCGGCGGAGGGATGGTGATGGGCGGCGGCGCCGGCGGCATCTACTTCCAGCCGCTGGGCGTCAACGGGGCGCCGGTGGGCAGCCCTGGGCAGGGCTCCTCACTGGAGTACACCGACGTCGACCTCGCCCAGGCGGGCGACGGCTTCCTCCTCGCGGGCATCTGGAAGCTCGGCACCGACGGCTACGAGATCGACACCTACTATATGGACGCTGCGACCGGCGTGAAGCGGGTGCAGCTGTGGAGCCAGTTCACCCGCACCGGCACGAACACCCTCGACTCGCTGCGGCTGGTGCGTGGCAATGGCAAGCGGGTGACGATGCTCTGGCGGGAGACCGGCGTGGGAATCAAGATGGCGCGGCTCGAGGTCTGTGGCCCTGCCGGCAGCTGGACGATTCAGACCGCGGGCTGCACCGGGGCGCCGGTGGCGCTGCTGTTCCCCAACACCGCCGCGTACCCGGCCGGGCTGGGCGCCGACTCGAACCACGAGGACTGGGTGCCGACCCAGACCTGCCAGAGCGCAGCGACGCTGCGCAAGCTGGGCATCAGCTGGCTGACGACGCCCACCAGCCTGAACCAGTTCACGATGAACGAGGACAGCACCGGCAAGAGCGTCGAGGTGGTGGTGCGCACCGAGACCTCGCCGGTGACGCTGGGCGAGCCGGACGTGACCTTCTTCCGATCGGGCGCGGCCGACCAATACTTCGTCGCCAACGTGATGCACGACCCGTCGACGACCCCGGCGCAGGCCGACCTGCAGTTCTGGCTGACCACCGCCCAGTTCTGGCACTACGCCTACCTCAGCTACGCCACCGACAACGGGGTGGCGTCGATCATCCGCCCCCGCGGCAGCGCGACCGCCACTGGCATCTGGATGTCGGCGGTGCGCTACGACCTCGATCAGACGGGCACCGCCTTCCACCGGCAGCTGATGACCCGGCAGACGGACCTCACCGGGGCGAAGCTGCCCAGCTCGAGCACGGTGGAGCTGTCGGCCACCACCGGGTCCTGCACCGGCCAACCGGCCTCCTGCCGGCCGGGGAATAAGGACGGCTTCACCAACTGGGCGGCCTTCGGCCGGGTCTACTACTCGGGCACGGGCGGCACGCCGGTGGGGACATTCGCCAGCGTTCTGACCTGCAACTGAACGCCTGATGCCGGCTGGCGGCTCGGGAGTTGCCTCGGGGTGGATCGTTTGTTACACGCTTCGGCGCTCCGCCTGAAGTCCCTGGGCGAAGTGGCAGCAAAAAATTCACACACGCCCGTGCTGAATCCCCGGTGCTTTCAGAATGTTCTGAAAGAGGGTTCCAGCGTTGCTCCAAGCGGACGTGGAGGCTCAACCGAACTCGCAGTCCCTCAAGGAAGTCACAGACAAATGGAAGAGACGAATCAGCAGCAGATGTCCGCCGGTGGAATCACGATGCGCCAGCTCCTCGAGGCCGGCGTCCACTTCGGTCACCAGACCAAGCGCTGGAACCCGAAGATGAAGCCGTACATCTTCGGCGCCCGCAACGGGATCTACATCATCGACCTGCAGAAGACGGTGGCGATGGCGCGGGCGGCGTTCCGCTTCGTCGCCGACCTCACCTCCCGCGGCGGCTCGGTGCTCTTCGTCGGCACCAAGAAGCAGGCCCAGGACGTGGTGCAGGAAGAGGCCCGGCGCGCCGGCCAGTTCTTCGTGATCAGCCGGTGGCTGGGCGGCACCCTCACCAACTTCAAGACGATCAAGCAGGGCATCGACCGCCTGAAGACGATCGAGAAGATGGCGGAAGACGGGACCTACGACCGGCTGCCGAAGAAGGAAGTGGCGAACCTCGAGCGCGAGCGGATCAAGCTGGAGAAGAACCTCGGCGGCGTGAAGGAGCTGTCGCGGCTGCCCGGCTGCATCTACGTGATCGACCCGAAGAAAGAGCAGATCGCGGTTCACGAGGCGAGCCGCCTCGGGATCCCGGTGATCGGCCTGGTCGACACCAACTGTGATCCCGACGGCATCGACTTCGTGATCCCCGGCAACGACGACGCGATCCGCAGCATCAAGCTCTTCACCTCGAAGATCGCCGAGGCGGCGATCGAGGGTGGCGCCCGCTACAAGGCGTCGGGCGCAGCCGAGCGCGACGCGCAGGAAGATCGCAAGCGCACCACCGGCGGCCGGGATGAGGGCGATCGCCCCCGCCGCGCCTTCCGCCGCGACACCCCTCCGGGCAAGGGCCCGGTGGTCGAGATCAAGGCCGGGTCTGCTCCTGAGCCGACGCCGGAGATGATCCCCGAGACGCCGGTTGAGACGGCGCCGGCGGCGGAAGCCAAGCCGGAGTAACTGCCGGTTTGATTCACCTTCGAGCGGCGCGGCTCACAAGAAGCGCGCCGCTCATTTCATTCCTCCCACAAAAACGAGACGGCAATGGCTGAGATCAGCGCAGCGATGGTGAAGGACCTCCGCGAGAAGACGGGCGCGGGAATGATGGACTGCAAGCGGGCGCTCACCGAGAGCGCTGGCGACTTCGGCAAGGCCGAGGAATGGCTGCGCAAGAAGGGCATCAGCAAGGCGGCGAGCAAGGGCGCGCGGATCGCCGCTGAAGGCCTGCTCGGCTACCTGCTGTCGCCCGATCTGCAGACCGGGGTGATCGCCGAGGTCAACAGCGAGACCGACTTCGTCGCCCGGAACCCGGACTTCGTCACCCTCACCAAGGACATCGCCGAGGTGATCGCCAAGGCGGCCCCGGCCGACCTTGCGGCGCTGCTCGCGGCAAGCTGGAAGGACGGGAAGACGACCCACGACGTGCTCACCGAGAAGGTGGCGACGATTGGCGAGAACATCACCGTGCGGCGCTTCGCCCACTTCGTCGTCAAGGGCAACGGCGCCCTCGGCGGGTACCTGCACAGCAACGGCCGGCAGGGCGCGCTGGTCGAGCTCACCGCGGGCACCGCTGCGGCAGCGAAGAGCGAGGACCTGACCAGCCTGGCGAAGGAACTGGCGATGCAGGCGACGGCGATGAAGCCGCCCTACCTGCGCCGCGAGGAAGTGCCGGCCGACGTGCTGGAAAAGGAGAAGGAGATCTACAAGGCGGAGCTCGTCGCCGCGAAGAAGCCAGAGGCGATCTGGGAGAAGATCCTCGGCGGCAAGCTCGAGAAGTTCTACGAGACTGCCTGCCTCGTCGATCAGATCAGCATCAAGGACGACAAGAAGAAGGTGAAGGGGCTGGTCGCGGACGCCGCCAAGAAGCTTGGCACCGACGTCACCGTCACCCGCTTCGCGCGGTTCGAGGTCGGCGAGGGCATCGAGAAGAAGAAGGAAGATCTCGCCGGAGAGGTCGCCAAGACCCTGGGTCAGAGCGCGCCCCCAGCCGGCGCCGCTGCGTCCCCCCGGCCATAACCCGTCAAGACTGTTGGCAGAAAGCGACGCAGGCCCGATTCATTGGGCCTGCGTCTTTTCTTTACCCGGCCTGGTGTGCCGCGGCTCCATGTAGGGGCTTCATCCACCCGGCAACATTGGCGAAATGGGCGCGACAATGATCATTGCCGTGAGCAAACCAACCGCAGGCAGAGGGCCAGGAATCGTGCTGCAGAGCCGCACCGGCTCGGGCACCGTCCGGCTGGCGCCACGGGAAGCGCGCAACCAGGCGGTGCTGGAGCTGCTCGACAACGTCGGGGGCATCACCCAGATCCGGATGTCGCCGGATGAATTGCGCCTGTTGGCGGCGCAGATGAACAAGGTCGCTGGGCACCTGCAGGCGTTGAACCTCGATGAGGAAGTGACGCAACCGTAAGTCTTCGCCAGCCCGCATCCGTCGGCTTCAAGGCGTGCTCGCTCGGGGCACAGAAAGTGCCCCTTCGCTCCGCGCCACCCCGAATCCTCACCCAGCCTGTTGGTTTCGCCCTAGCGACGGGTGACGGATGCGGGCTAGAAGCTTCGGCCCATGGCGGCTGCGGGCGCGAAGACGACGAAGGCCGGCGGGTACAAGCGGATCCTGCTGAAGCTGTCGGGCGAAGCCCTGATGGGCGACGACAAGTACGGAATCAACACCGACACGCTCAAGCGGATCTCCGCCGAGGTCAAAGAGGTGGTGGACACCGGGGTCCAGGTGTCGATCGTCATCGGCGGCGGCAACATCTTCCGCGGGGTGCAGGGGGCGATCAGCGGAATGGATCGCGCCAGCGCCGACTACATGGGGATGCTCGCCACCTGCATCAACTCGATGGCGCTGCAAGACGCGCTCGAGCACCAGGGGGTGCAGACCCGGGTGATGTCGGCGATCAAGATGGAGCAGATCTCCGAGCCCTACATCCGCCGCAGGGCAGTGCGGCACCTGGAGAAGGGCCGGGTGGTGATCTTCGCCGCCGGCACCGGCAACCCGTACTTCACCACCGACACCGCCGCGTCGCTGCGCGGGATGGAGATCAACGCCGAGGTGATCCTCAAGGCGACCAAGGTCGACGGGGTCTACGACGCGGATCCGAAGAAGCAAAAGGACGCGCGCCGCTACCGGACGATCTCCTACAGCGAGACGTTGAAGAAGGACCTGAAGGTGATGGACGCGACGGCGATCGCGCTGTGCATGGACAACAACCTTCCGATCGTGATCTTCGACATGACCAAGCCGGGCAACATCGCCCGCGCGGTCACCGACCCCCGGAAGATCGGCACCGTGGTCTGGATGGGCGAAACAGTCTTCGAATAACGAGGAGGCGACATGGGATTGCACGACGACGTGGTGAAGGGCCTGAGCGGCAGGATCAGCAAGGCGCTCGACGACCTGAAGCAGAACCTGGCGAAGATCCGCACCGGCCGGGCGAACGCGGCGATGCTCGACGGCATCCGGGTCGACAACTACGGGACCCCGACCCCGCTCAACCAGTGCGCCGCGCTCGGCGTCCCTGAGCCCCGGCTGATCACCGTCAAGCCGTGGGACAAGGGGATCATCAAGGAGATCGAGAAGGCGATCCGCGAGGCCAACCTCGGCTTCAACCCGATGAACGACGGAGAGATCATCCGGGTCCCGATCCCCGCGCTCACCGAAGAGCGCCGCAAGGACATCGCGAAGCAGGTGAAGGCGAAGGGCGAGGAGCACAAGGTCTCGATCCGCAATGAGCGGCGCGACGCCAACGAGAAGCTCAAGGAACTGCTCAAGGCGAAGTCGATCACCGAGGACGAGTCGAAGCGCGCCAACGAGAAGGTCCAGAAGGAGACCGACGCCGGGGTGAAGACGGTCGAAGAGCTGGTGGTGAAGAAGGAGAAAGAAGTCCTGGAGGTCTGAGGCCCTTGGCGCGAGTCCTCGTCGCCGAGCCGTCACTGCCCATCTCTGCCGCGCTCAAGAAGTTCCTCCAGAGCGCGAAGCACGAGGTGGACGTGGTGCATTCGGTCGCCGAGGCGGTGGAGGCGGTGCGCGACGTCCCCCCGGCGCTGATCTTCACCTCGTCGTCCGGCAACTTCGACGGCGAGGCGCTCTGCGCCCGGGTGCGGGGCTTGAGCCCCGGCCTGCCGGTGATCCTCCTCTATTCCCCTGAGGAAGACCGCCCGGAAGAACGGGCGGCGCGGGTGGGCGCGGAGACGTTCCTCGTCGGGCCGCTCAAGCGCGCGGCGGTGGTCGCCACCGTGGCGCTGGTGCTGAAGCTTCAGGCGCTCAAGGCCGAGGCGGGCAAGCCACGCGAGCCCCCCCAGCTCAAGGCGATGGCGGAGCAGCACAAGGCCCGCGAGGCCGAGCTGCTCAAGTCGCTGGAACCGCAGAAGGCACGCGAGCCGAAGCTGCTCGAGGCGATCGCCCGGCTCAACGCCGAGGTCGCCGAGGCCCGCGCGCGCGAGCAGCCGATGAAGCAGCGGATCCGGTCGCTCGAGGACGAGGCGATCGCCCTCCACGCCCAGGTCGGCAAGCTCACCGACCAGCTGAAGCAGGGCATCAAGGCGGTGCCCGGGGGCGAGGTGGCCTTCCTCAAGCGGTTCCTGCCGCTGGAGGTGAAGCGGAGCAAGCGCTACCAGTACCCGGTGGCGGTGGTGCTGATCGGCCTCGACCAGATGGAGAAGCGGATGCTCGAGTCGAGCTCGCCTGAGTTCCAGCGGGCGGCGATCCGTTCGGAGGCGATGGCGGGCATCTACAAGGTGGTTCGGGACATCGACCTCGCGGTGCCGTTCGCCGACGACAAGTACCTGGTGCTGCTGCCGCACACGCCGCGCGACGGGGCGATGATCGTCGCCTCGAGGCTTCAGGTTCAGCTCTCGAAGATGGACGCGTTCGACGGCGGCACCGCGTCGGCGGGCCTGGCCACCTACGAGCCGAAGTACTGGAAGAAGGAGCACGTCAGCTTCGGCGGCCTGATGCGCGATGCAACCGGCGCGCTGCTCAAAGCGCAGGGCAACGGCGGCGGCTACGTCGAGGCCGCGCCGATGCCCGAGAAGAAGAAGCGCGATCGGATCTCGATCGGGTAGGCCCGGGCGCTACTTCGCCGGGGGCGTCGGCACGAACTGCCAGGTCTCGATCTGGGTCGTGTCCTGCATCTCCACCACCTGGACGAAGCCTCCGGCCGTCGTCGGGTCGTCGACCTCGACCCGTCCGGCCGAGCCCCCTCCCGAGAGCCAGCGCATGTTGCCGTTGTGCCACGCGGCGCCGATGCCCGAAGGCTGCAAGGTCCAGTGAAGCTTGGCGACCAGCTCGGCCTCGTACCAGGTCCGCACCATCGGCATGCTGTCGGCTGTCTGCGAGGAGACGTGGAACACCCTCCCGCCGGCGATCTGTTCGACGGGCCCGGTGGGGCGCCCGCCAGCCCCCGGGTACACCGGCACCGTCATCTTGGGACCTTTCGAGCACCCAGCGAGAAGACACAGCGTGGCGACGAGCAGCGATCGAGTCAGCATCAGTACCCCCTTTGTGTTTACCAATGAATGAGCTTGTCGAGCACGCCCCGCTCTTCGGGGGCAGGCAGGCCCTGCGCCTGCGCCGCGGGACCTTCAGGCGAGCGCAGCAGCCAGGCAGCGACCTGAAAGATGCCGATCAGCAGGCTGACCGCGAGGACCGCGACGGTGCTGAAGAAGAGGAAGCCGGGCTTCTCCCGCGGCGCCCCGGGGATTCGCATTTCACCGGTGAAGCGGCGGACGAGGCGGCGGGGCAGCGACGCGCGCGGGAGCGGAGGAGCCGGGACGTGGCGCGGCTTACCGCGGTCGATCGAGGTGGCCTCGACCTCGTCGGCGGAAGGCACCGACGGCTTGATGTTGGTGGCCTCGGGGTCGACGTCGTTTCCCTGGGCGACGAAGGCGGCCGGGGGCGGCGCGGGGACGGGGACCGGGCTCGACTTCGACACCACGCGAGTGGCCTCATCGTCCACCTCGGGCGGCGCGGGCGGGACGGCGGCTTCCGCCGGCGCGCGGACCGTGGCGTCGGCGTCGCCGTCTGCGTATGGCGTCGAGGCCATGGCCACGCACTCTAGCCCAGCCTGATTCGCAGCCGCACCAGCGAAGGCAGCACGTAGAGGCTGACGGCGGTAGAGACCAGCAGCCCTCCGATCACCGCCAGCGCCAACGGCCGCTGCAGCTGGGCGCCGCTGCCCAGGCCGAGGGCCAGGGGCGAGAGCCCGGCGACGGTGGCGAGCGTGGTCATCAAGATTGGCCTCACCCGCAGGCGCCCCGCCTCGACCAGCGCCTCGAGGTTGGGGGCAGCGTCGGCGAGCAACGTCTCGTACTGCTCAAGGAGGAGGATTCCGTTCTTGACCACCAGTCCCACGAGCAAGACGCAGCCCATCAGCGACGAGGCGTTGAGCGGCGTCTGGGTGAGCCAGAGAGTCGCCAGCGCGCCGACGACGCCCAGAGGCGCCGAGAGCAGCACCATCAGCGCCAGGGACGCCCGGCGGAACTGCAGCAGCAGCACCGCGAGGACGGCGATCGACCCGAAGGCCATCACCCCCAGCAGCTGTCGCAGCGTCTCTTGCTGGCCTTCGTATTGGCCGCCGAGCTCGAGCCGGTAGCCCTCGGGGAGCTCGAGGCCTTTGACCCGGGCCTCGATCTCGCGCGCCAGCGAGCCGAGGTCGCGCCCCTCGCGGTCGGCGGTGACGATCACCACCGGCCGCAGGCTCTCGCGCATCAACACCACCTCGGACCCGGCGTTGGCCGGGGTCGCGACCGCGGAGACGCGGGTCACCGCGTCCGGCCCGAGGATGAGCGGCAGCGCGGTGATGCGGGTGGGGTCGAACCGGACCTCGTCGGGGTAGCGGACCCGGACGCCCAGGGGGCGGTCGGCGCGGCGGATCAACGAAGCGACCTTGCCGTGGAGCGCCGCCTCGAGCGTGGAGGCGATCTCTTCGGCCGAGGTGCCGGCGCGGGCCGCGGCCTCGGCGTCGATCCGGAACCTGAGCTCGGGGGCGAGGCCCTCGAAGCCGGGGTAGAAGTCGACCATCCCCGGCAGGTCGTGGACCCGGGCGGCGAGCTCCCCAGCCCGCTCGCGCAGAATCGCGTAGTCGTC
>JAYVRT010000080.1:0-2590 GCA_043776025.1 Archangiaceae bacterium
CCCACAGCTTCAGCGCCCGTCGGACACGGATGCTGCGCGGCACCTTCTTCCGCCCGGCGCGCAGGGCGGCGAGCTGCTCCTCGCTGCGCAGGAGGATCGCCCGCACCGTGGAGGGACTCAGCGCCACCCCTTCAAGTCGGAGCATCATCAGACGCAGCCCCCGCAGTCCGAGGTCCGGGCGCTCGACGTGAAGCCGGCAAACCGATTCCTCGACGGCGTGAGGAGTCCGGTTGTGGCCGCCGCGGCACCAAGCGCGCGGCGGAGGCGGTCGCGGAAAGCCCAGGTGCACCAACGTCGTCGCGAACCGCTGGGCGCGCCGCACGACCCGTCGAAGGCGCGCGTCGAGGACCAGCGTACGGTGCCGGAGCCACAACAGCAGTGCCGCGAGGTAGAGGAACGCGTCGGCGAGCGGGGCCATCGACGGATTCAAGCTCTTTGAAAACTGAGTAGCGCATCGGCCGCCTCGGCTGGCCGCTTGGCTGGTTCCGTTCTCGCCGCGGCTGGTGATCGCGACCTCGTCTCGCTAGAAGGTCCGCGGTGAAATCCTCGAACGCTCAGGCTTCCACGGGCTCCTCGCTCAACGATCATCGCCCCCTTCCTCCTCGGAGCGTCGGCGGCGCTGTGGCTCTACCCGCGGATGTCGAACAGTGAGGTGCCGTTCACGACCTTCTGCTTGTTCCTCGGCGTCTCGATGTCGGTGACTGCGTTTCCCGTGTTGGCGCGGATCCTCACCGACCGCGGGATTCAGAAGACGCGGTTGGGCGTGCTGGCGATCAGCTGTGCCGCAGTGGACGACGTGACCGCCTGGTGCCTGCTGGCGGTGGTTGTGAGCGTGGCCAGGTCGGCGCTCGGGACCGCCGCGCAGACCCTCGCGCTGACGATCGGCTATGTCGCGCTGGTGGTGGGCGTGGTGCGGCCGATCGCGCAGCGGCTCGTGCGCCGACAGGAACTGACCCAGCGCGTGACGCCTCGGGCGATCGCGATCGTGCCCTCGACGTTCGCCCGGTTGGTCGCGTTCTGAACGTCGACGTAGAGCGCCAGCATCCAGCGCTCGAAGACGAACCGCTTGTCGACCCGCATCGCGCCGACGCGGTGGGTGCGCTCGTTGAAGAGCCAGCCGCTGGCGATCAACACCAACTGCGCGATGCCTTGCAGACGCAGGCCGGGCGTCACTGTTCCCGTCACCAGGTGCATCACCGCGGCGAGGGCCAGATTCGCGATGCCCAGCGTCGTACCCACCAGGCGCAGGGCCCGGAAGGCGCCGAAGCGCACCTGCGCGACGACCCGCTCTACCTCACGCTCTTCGTCGCCCCCGTCGGCGGTGACCTGCGACTCCATCGGGTCATGTTCTCACGGTCCTGCGAGCGACCAAGTTACCGTGGGGGGGTCAGAGGCGACCCGCATCAAAGACCTTGCAGCGTGTGCCCCCTCGGCGCGCAGAGTCTAAAGACCCGGTGGGCCCGGCTCGAGGTCCACGTGGTGGATCATCAGCCCGCTCTCGGGGATGACGACCGGACCCGAAGCGTGGCCTTTGGGAGTGACCACCGTCCACGCGCACTTCGCGGCGCCCGGCGGGATGCCGGGGATGACCGCGGCCACGCCATCAAACGGAGCCTGGCGCCTGGCGAGCAACGGCAGCGGAGGATCGCACTCGACGGCCGCGATGGCCTTCGGGCCCGGCGGCTCTTCGAGCGTCAGCTTGACGGTGGTGCCGCGGGTCAGATGCACCGGCACCAGCTCTTCGGTGGGCCCGATCTCGACGAGCTGAGGCAGGTAGAAGCGGCTGCCGACCCAGACCTTCGCGGTGGGCAGCGCCACGTTGAGCAGCAGCACGCGGCCGCGGGTGTCGACCGTGCCGATCTGCGCGGCTGAGCCATCGACGTCCGAGAGCAGATCCCTCACGGGCTTGCCGGTCTCGGCGTCGGTCACCTCGAGCACCACGTTGTGCTGGCGAGACAGGGTGATTGTGCCGAGATCGATCGAACCTGCGGGCTGCGCGGGGATCGGGACGATGCGGGTCTTCAGGTCCGCGGCCGCGATCGTGATCTCGGTGCCGACGACGGCGCGCGCGAACTCGAAGTGATCGCCGCAGTCGATGTTCTCCACTCGGCTCTTCGCCACCGGCCCGTCGGGGCCTGCCACCCTGCCCTTTACGGTCGGATCTTCGCTGATGTGCAGGGTGACCCGATCGCCAGGCCGCCCCCGCGCAGCGCTGGCCCCGTCGCTGGCGGTGCGGGTGAAGGCGTGCACGACGTACCACCCGTGGCCGCGCGGGTGCGTCGTCGAGAGGTGAAACGTGCCGTCGGCGGCGGTCGTCGTGCGCAACGACTCTTCGGTGGGGTCGTAGCGATCGACAATCGACAGGCCGAGCGCGCTGTCGACGTCCGCTTCCCCCGCTTCCTGCTCGGTCAACTCGAGGCCGGCCACGGTCGCGCCGGCGACGGGGTGTTCGCGCGCGTCGAGCACGACTCCGTCGATGGTCGCAGCGACGGCCAGGTGCAGGTCGTGCGCGACCCATTCGCCCAGGGTCGGCGTCACGTTGCCGGCGGCGAGCTGGTTCCCCATTGGGAGGCGCCGCGTGCATGACAGC
>JAYVRT010000081.1:0-2587 GCA_043776025.1 Archangiaceae bacterium
TCGATCCTCGCGACCACGGATCCGGACGCGACGAAGTTCCAGAACATCGTCGACCAGGACTGCTGCCAGCACTGGAAGGTGAGCTCGGCGGCGTTCCTCGGTGGGAATGTGCTCGGCAACCGGCAGTGGGGCAAGGTCGGGAGCAGCTCGCTCGAAGGGATCCCGCTCTTGCCTAACGGCAACCTCGACCCGGCGTACGACCAGAATACGGGGTTGCTCAAGTCGGGGATGACGAAGGACGCGACCTCGGCGGTGACCGGCGCGGGGAACATCTACGCCACCGCGCTGTACCTCAGTGGGCTCGATCCCGCGGCGCTCAAGGCCGCCGGGAAGGGGCGCAACAACAAGCCGCCCCTGACGTACATCAAGAAGTAGGCCCCCCGTTCATCCCGAGCGAAGTCGAGGGACGGGGTATAAAGGCGCGTGCCGATCAGAACGCTGCAGCTGTTGCTGGTCGCAAGCGCGGTCGCGTGGGGCGTAGCGCCGATCTGGGGCGGGTATGCCTTCGGGGCGGTGTACCTGCTCGCGGTGCTGACGGTGCTCTCGAAGCGGCGCGCGGCGAAGAAGAAGCTCGTGGCGCACGCGGAGGAGCTGGCCCGGTCGCTGCCGCCCGAGGCGGTGGCGTGGGCGCAGAAGCACCCGCTGTTCTACGTCTGGCCCCAGGCGGCCCAGGCGTGGGGGCTGACGCTGAAGATGGCCTCGTTGACGATGGGGCTGCTGTCGCTGTGGTTCGTGGTGCGAGGGTTTCTGTTCGTCCAGCCGTGGGTGTGGCTGTGCGTGGTGCCCGCCACGGCGGTGTTCTTCGCCGGAGTCACGTGGGGGTCGAGGCTCGATCTCGATGAGATGGTGAAGGACGAGAAGCTCGCGGAGCAGCGGAAGCTGCACGACGAGACGAAGAAGGTATTGGCCCTGCAGAGCCTGGCCGGGAAGTGGAGTCCGGGCGAGCCAGCCTGAATCTGGCTGGCCGATCGCGTCACCAACCGGGGGCCGGCTCGACATCGCGGCCGCAGTTGCGTATAGCCCCGGGTTTACAAGGACTTCTCGATGGCCGCTGCCGCTCCGCTGAACCCGACCACTCCCGCGCAGGAACAGACGATCGATCTGCGGTCGTACTGGCGTGTCGTGTCGCGAAGGCGGTGGGTGATCTTGGCGACGTTCGCGGTGGTGATGGCGGTGTCGGTTGCCTACACGCTGCGGCTGCCGAAGGTGTACTCGGCGAGCACCACGCTGATCATCGAGATGTCCGCGCCGAAGATCCTGGGAAACGGGCAGGTCCAGGACGTCGCCGACAGCAACCAGCCGTTCTGGGTCAGCAAGGAGTACTACGAGACCCAGTACAACGTGCTGCGCAGCCGGGCAGTGGCCGAGCGGGTGGTTCAGAAGCTTCGGGTCGGGCGGGACGACAAACTGCTTGGCCTGGATAACGTCGATTCGCCGGACGCCAGAGAGAGAGGGTTGAAGGCGTTGCAAGGGCTGCGATCGGCGATGGCAGGTATGACTGACCCCGCCGGTCTTGTTATCGGCCGGGTTCAGGTCGAGCCCGTCAAAGACTCACGCATTACACGGCTTACCGTCGAAGACGCCGACCCAGTGCTCGCCGCGGGGATCGTGAACGCATTCGGCGCCGCCTACATGGAGCAGAACCTGGCGTCGAAGTCCGTCACTACGAACGAGGCGACGGAGTCTCTCGAGTTGCGGCTCCCCGAGCTGGACGAGCGGGTACAGGAAACGACGCAACAGGTCGCTGATTTCAAGAAGAAGCACAACGTCGGCGCTTCCTTCGAAGAGCGCCAGCGCCTTGCGGCCGCGCGAATGACCCGGCTTTCGGAAGAGTTAATCAGCGTCCGGATCAAGAAGGCGAGCTTGAAGGCTCGGTCGGACGCGATCACCCAGCTCAAGAAGGCCGAGACCAAGGATGAAGTCGCCCGCGCGGCCTTGATTCCGGACTCGCTGGCGATACCTGAGCAGGCGCTCAAGGGGCGCGTGCTCGACGCTCGCAACGACTGCGATCAGCTCGAAGAGCGCCTGATGGCGCAGCACCCGAAGCTGATCGAATGCAAGGTGAAGCTGGCCAACCTCGAGCGAGCCTACAACGCAGAGATCGAGACAGTGCTGAGCCGCGCGCAGATGGAATACAGCAATGTCGCGCAGAACGAGAAGAACCTCCAAGAGGAGCTGAACGAAGCGAAGGCCGACGCCGAGGAGATGTCGAGCTACGAGCCGGCGTACCTGAAGCTGAAGCGGGCGCACGACACCAACCTTCGGCTCTACGACGTCGCGCTCAAGAGCCTGAAGGAAACGGATCTTTCGGGTACCACCCGGCTCAACAACGTCAACGTCCTCGACTGGGCCCGCGCGACGCTCGCTCCGAGCAAGCCGAACGTTCGATACAACCTGTTGATGGGCTTCGCGATCGCCATCGCCCTCGCGCTCGGCCTCGCCTTCGGGCTCGAGTTTCTCGACAACACCGTCTCGACCCAGGAGCAGATCGAGGAGCGCCTGGGACTGGCCTTCCTCGGAATTGTTCCTTCGCTGGCTGGCAAAGATCGAGGCGCACTTCACAGCGACCTGGTGGTCTTCGAGCAAC
>JAYVRT010000082.1:0-2584 GCA_043776025.1 Archangiaceae bacterium
TGTGCCCGACTGGCGCAGTGGCGGCAGAGCGCTGCACCGGGGTCAACCTCCACGGCCGCGACTTCTACATCCAGAAGGACAGCGAGCTGCGGACCCAGCAGGGCCTGGCGTTGGGGCTGATGATTGGCGGGGCCGCGCTCGCGGGCGTGGGCATCTGGCTGATGCCTCCGACGGAGCGGGCCTCCGTCACCGCACTGGTGGTGCCCCAGCCTTCGGGCTTCGCGCTCGCGGGGGCGTTTCCATGAGGCGCGCGCCCATCGGTCTGTTCCTGCTCTTCGCGGCAGCCTGCGGCGGGCTGCTCTTCAACCAGGGCAACGGCTTCCCCTGCGACTTCAACCTCCCGGAGAACGAGCGGGACAAGGCCTGCGCGCCGACCGAGGTCTGCGGGGTGCTCGGCCAGTGCATCCGCTTCGTCTATGAGGGGCCACAGTTCGAAGGCGCGCCCAACCTGCCGGACTTCACCCAGGCGTTGAAGGTGCACCCGCGCACGCTGGATGCGCCGGTGACGGCGATCACCGCCAACGGCTCGTCGCTCAACGCGCTGGTGGCGATCAAGGCCCCGGCGGACGGTGGCGCTCCGGAGAGCATCGGGGTCAAGCTCGGCACCCTGACGCTGCTGAGCAACGCCGGGATCTCCGCGACCTTGGTGCACCAGGTGGCGGTCGCCACCGACACCCTCGGGGGCGAGCTGCTCACCGACGAGACGCTGAGCCTGCTCGATGGCACCCGCTTGCCACCGATGCTGACTGCGAAGGGGCTGCGCACCGGCCCAGGGACGCTGGCGCTGCTCAAGTCGTCGAGCAACAGCGGGCAGGCGAGCGCCTTTCTCCTCGACGGGCAGCTGAACGGGACAGCGATCTCTCCGCCCTCACCGGTGGTCGATGGCGGGGTGGTTCGGGTGCTCGACCTGCGGTGGCCGCCGCCCTCGAAGAAGGGCGTGATGCCGGATCGCCGGCCGATTCTGCTGACCCGCTTCGGCTTCGTGGTTCAGGACGACTTGCCATCGCCGGACGGCGGGGCCCAGTACAAGTCGCTCAATCCCGACGACGACCCGAGCACGATCGCGATTTCGCTCAACAACCCGCGGCCCCAGCGGCTCATCCTTCGCCACGACGTCGGGGGCGACCTCTGGGCGTTCGCACGGGGAAAGACTGGCCTGGATGCGCCGACGGTGCTCTCCACCTGGCTGCTGACCCGGAAGCAGGAGGCGCCGACGCTGATGACGCGGGTGTGGAACGACTGCACCCCTTGCATCAATTCGCGAATCCTGGCGATTGCGCCGAACCGCGACGGCATCTCCAACGTCGAGGTGCTCTGCGCCTCGGGGGGCGTGAGCCCGAATCCGAACCTGGTGCGGGTGATTGGCTCGGCGAGCGCGGACCCCGGCGACGTCTGCGTCACCGAGCCGGTGGCGCCCGCGTTCGACCTCTCACACGCGACGGTGGTCGTCGAGGGAGTCGACGACGCCGCCGACGCGGGTCAGAAGACGGGGCGGATGGTCCTCGACGAGGCCAACGGAGGAGGAGTGCTCGTCGGGGGGAAGAACGGCGAAATCTGGCACGGGCCCAGCTTCAGCCACGCCCTGCCGGCCTTCCTCGAGCGGGTGCCGCTCGCGGTGGGCTCGTTCAGCACCGGCGCCGGCGCGCTGCTGCCGCTGGCCATCACCGACCAATACCTCGCCGCGCCGATCGACCTCGCGGTCGGCGATGCCGGGTTGCCCGCGGGCTTCAAGGTCTTCGACCTGCGCAAGACCTCGGACTTCGTCCTCGATGACAGCGAGCGGGTGCGGGCGCTGGTCGGGCAGGGCGCGGGCTGGGCGGTGCTCTCTTCAGGTGACCTGATTCACCTCGACGTCCGCGCGCCTGACTCCGACGGGGGCACGCTCGGCAGCGGCAGCTTCTTCTCGCTCGACTTCGGTCCCCGGCTCGTCACCGCGCGGGGCGAGCAGACCCGGCCCCCGTTCATCGGAGAGGCCGTGACCCGGCCCGACGGCGGCCTGGTGAGCATGGTCCTCACCGGGGACGACAGCCTCTACCTGGTGCCCGCGCCGCCCGAGTCGACTGCGCGCAACGGCTTGCCGGTCGTCTTCCCCCAGCTGACGCCCGAGCCGGGGTCGCCGATTCGCAGCTTCGCGCTGGAGCGAACGCCCATCGGCACCAACGGGGTGGGCCGGGTGCGTGGCTATGCGGTCACCTCACGCAACCTCTATGTCGTCTCCCTATCGGGAGAACCCTCGCGCTGGAACGCGACCCCGATTCTCCTCGGGGGAGGCGAGCCGCTCGAGGTGTGGATGGACAACCCCCGGGGCGGCCTGGGCCGGGTCGGCTACCGCGACGGCTCCATCTATTCGCTGCCGGGTGGATTTCTCCTCGCGCGCCCGGGCCCGTCGGGAGAGCCGCGGCAGGTGCTCGACTACGAGAACCTCGGCGGCTGGCCGGTGGCCTACGCCACCTCGGGGCTTTGGGAGGCCCACTACGACGCGCTCGACGGTGGGAAGCTCGACAACAAGCTGCCCGACGGGCGTCCCGGCAAGCCGATGCAGTGGAGGAAGGTGACGCTGCCCGACGGCAGCGAGCCGTGGATG
>JAYVRT010000083.1:0-8493 GCA_043776025.1 Archangiaceae bacterium
TGATCTCCGCCTGGCCCTTGGCGTGGTCCACGGCCGAATGGAGCAGCTCTCCGACGCCCTTGGCGGTGTCCGCCACGGCGGCCTTGTGCTCCGAGGCCGACTTCGCCTTGTCCGCGGCGCTCTGCTTCAGCTCGGCGTTGCCCTTGCCGATGTCCGCCGACCCTTGCGTCAGCTCGGCCAGTCCCTTGGCCTTGTCGGCTGCCGCGTCCTTCACCAGCTGCGTGCCTTCCGAGCGGGTGGCCGCCGCGGTCTCGTGCGCCTTGACCGCTGCCTTGTGCTCGCCGATGCCCTTGTTGAGCTCGCCCAGGCCCTTGGTGATGTCCGCCGAGCCTTCCTTCAGCTTCGCCGCCGCGCTCTCGTGGAGCTTCGACGCGTCGCCCTTGCCGGCCTTCGCCGCCTCGGTGTCGGTCTGGGCCGCCTTCGCCTCGCTCAGCGACTTGTCGTGATCCGCGGTCGCGGCCTTGAACTGCTCTCCCGCCTTGCCGAACGACGCCATCGCGCCTTCGAGGTCGCCACTGAAGAGCTTGCCGATGCCGTCCATCACGGAGGCCATCGCGTCCTGCGACTCCTTCTGCGACTTCGCCTCGTCCGCCAGGGCCGCGGCCTGCTCGCCGCGCGCCTTCGCTTCGGTCTGAAGCGCGCCCTTCTCGGCAGCGAGCGCCGCCTGCTCGTCGGCGAGCCCCGCCTGGATCTCTCCCGAGCCCTTGGCGATGTCGGCCTTGCCCATCGCCTGGTCCCGCCGCGAGGCGATCTCCGAACGAACTCCGGCCGCTTCTTCGCGCGCGGCCTGCGCCAGCTTCGCCGTGCCGGTCGCCAGCTCGACGTTCGATTTCCCGATGTCGGCGACGCCAGCCTTGATCTCTCCCACTCCCTTCTTCAGGTCGGTGATGCCCTGCTTGCCCTCTTCGGCGGCCTTGGCGGCGTCGGCCTTGCTCGCGCGCTCCTCGGCGGCGGCCTTGGCCAGATCCGCCTTGCCGGCCTTGGCCTCCTTCCTCGACTTCGCCTCGTCGGCCAGGCCCTGCTTGAGCTCGCCCACGCCCTTTCTCAGGTCGGCGGCCCCCTGCTTCGATTCCTTCTTGCCCTTGGCGGCGTCGCGTCCGGACGCGGCGTCCTCGCGGCGCGCCTTCACTTCATCGGCGAGGCCCTGCTTGATCTCGCCGACGCCCTTGCCGATGTCCGCGCGCCCGGCCTTCGCCTCGATGTTGGCCTTCGCGTCGTCTCTCGCCGCCGCGCGGAAGTCGCCGAGCGCTTTACCGAAGTCGGGCAACTGCTTGAAGGCGTCTGCCGCGGGAGCGGTCTTCGTCGTCACTGCCTCCGCGACGGTCGTGGCCGCCTTCTCGATGGCCTGTTTGACGGCGACCTGCGGCTTCAAGTTGTTGAATTTGATCGACAATGTGCGCCCCTTTTTTTGTGACGAAAATGAAGGGGTTCATCCTGCCACGGCGCGCCCCGAAGGATCGCGGCGACGGTCGAATCCTTCCCTACATCTGCCCACTGTTCGCGCGGGTGACGATGAACGCCACCCACCCGCCGGGACGATTCTCGGCCTTCACCCCGAGGCCCAACGCGGCGCAGACCCCACGCACCACCGCCAGCCCCAGGCCGTGGTGTTCGGCGGTGCCGGCGCGCGAGGGATCGGCGCGGAAGAATCTGTCGAACACCCGGGGCAGCGCCTCGGCGGGCAGCTGCGGCCCGCTGTCACTCACCTCGAGCCAGATGCCGTCCGCGGGAGCGCTGGAGATCACCACCTCGCCGCCTTCGGCCGTGTACTCGACGGCGTTGCTCAACAGGTTGGTGGCGACCAGCCGCAACCGATCGGGATCCGTCGAGAGCACCACCCCCTCGGGCACGTGGTTCTTGATCGTCAGCCGCCGCACGGTCGCTGCCGAAGCCAGGGGCAGCACCGCCGCCTCGACCAGCGCGCGCAGGCCGACGCTCTGCTCCGCTGGGTTACCCGGGGCCTCGAGCCGCGCCAGCAGCAACAGCGTCTCGACCAGGCCGCTCAGTTGCTTGGCGACTGCGAGCGCGTCGGCCAGCGCCGCCTGGTACTCGGCCGGGGTCCGCTCCCGCGAGGCGGTCACCTCGAGGATGCTCCGCAGCCCCGCGATCGGCGTGCGCAGCTCGTGGCTGGCGTCGGAGGTGAACTCCCGTTCGCGGGCGAAAGAAGCCTCGAGGCGTTCGAGCAGCGCGTTGAGCTTCCCGACCACCGGCGCCAGCTCGTCCGGCAGCCCCTGAAGAGGGAACCGCTCGGTGAGCCGCTTCTCATCAATCGCGTCGAGCCTCGCTGCCAGCCCGGCAAGCGGGGCCAGGCCCTGGCGGATCGCTCCCCGGCTGGCGAGCACCGCGACCGCGAGGGTCGTCAGGCCACAGGCCCACAGCAGCCAGCGCAGCTTCGCGGTCGCGGCGTCGATCTCTTCGGTCGAGCGCGCGACCGCCACCTTCAGCCTGCGCCCTGTCGGCGCCGCGGGGCTCTCGTCGTCGCGCCGCGGCGGGAGCGCTGCGACATGCAGCCGGCCCTCGCGTCCATCGGGGAGCAGCGCCACCGGCCCCCCTTCGATCTTCAGGTCTGCGCCGCTCAATGACGGCGAGCGCGCGAGCGCCGAGCCATCGTCCATCCACAGCTGGTAGTAGCCTCCCGAGCGAATCGTCTGGAACTCGGCGAAGGCGCTCAGCTCCAGCTCCCACGGAGCCTCCGCCCGCTCCTCGACCATGTTCGCCAGCGCGTGGGCGTCGTCGTCGAGCCGGGCATCGAACTGGGCGGTCAGCGCCCGCTGCAGCCCGGTGTAGAGCAGCAGCGAGAACCCGGCGAGGGAGCACGCCACCACCGCCACCACCCAGAGCGTCAACCGCGCCTTCAGCGACTTCACCGCGGCGCTTCCTCGAGCACGTAGCCCTGGCCGCGGCGGGTGTGGATCAACTTCTGCGGGTGGTCGGCGTCGACCTTCCTTCGCAGGTACCCGATGTAGACATCGACCACGTTGCTCGAAGGCTCGGAGGCGAAGTCGTAGACGTGGTCCCAGATTTCCGAGCGCGTCACCACCTCGCCCCGCCGGGAAGCGAGGTACTCGAGCAGGGTGAACTCCTTGGCCGAGAGGGCGATCGGCTTGCCGCCGCGGGCCGCGGTGCGGGCCTTCGGGTCCAGCTCGAGATCGCCCACGTGGATCTTCGCCTGGGGCGACTGGTAGCGACGGCGGATCACCGACCGCACCCGCGCCAGCAGCTCTTCGAAGGCGAATGGCTTGACCAGGTAGTCGTCCGCCCCGAGGTCGAGGCCCTTGACCCGGTCCTCCACCCCGTCCCGCGCGGTGAGCACCAGCACCCCGGACGGGCTCTGCTTCTGCCGGAGCCGTTGCAGGATCTGCAGCCCATCGACCCCGGGGAGCATCAGGTCGAGGACGATCGCGTCGAAGGACGTCGTCAATGCCAGCGCGAGCCCGGCGGTGCCGTCGCGCGCGAGCTCGACCGCGTACCCCGCCTCGCGCAGCCCCTGGCAGACGGAGTTCGCCAGCGGGGCGTAGTCTTCGATTACCAGCAGGCGCATTGGGGCGTCGCAGTCTATGCGGCGATCGGCGGTTCTCATCTTCTCCTCATGTTGGCGGGGTACGAAGGGAGAATGAAAATGCTCTGGCTGGGGCTGATTCCGATGATCGCGCTCGCGGCGGAGCGGCGCATCACCCGCGACGAAGTCCCCTCGGTGGTGATCGACGCTGCGGCGAGCAAGTTCCCCAAGGCGAAGCTGCTCAAGTTCGTCGAGGTCACCTCGAACGGCCTGAAGTCCTACGAGCTGACCCTGGTCTTCGAAGGCAAGCAGAGCGACCTCGTCGTCGCCGCCGAGGGGAAGCTGCTCGCGCTGGAGACAGTGATCGCCGCCGCCGCGCTGCCCGAGCCCGTGCGCAAGGCGCTCGCGGCGAGCAAGTACGGCAAGGGCAAGGTCCGCCGGGCCGAACGAATCGACGACTTGAAGACCGCGGGAGCGCCGCCGACCTTCGAGATCGACGTCGAGGTCACGGGAAAGGACCGCGAGCTGACGTACGACAGCAAGGGCACCCTCCTCCACGACGAAGAGTTCAACGAGGAAGACTGATGGGTGGCTCTTAGGTGATCTCGCCGCTGTTGCTGCTGGCGCTCGGCGCCTCCGACGTCTCCTTTGGTGAGGCGCGGCGGCTGGCCCGCGAGCAAGCGCCCGAGGTCGCCCTCGCCCAGCTGCGCACCGGGATCTCGCGGGCCGAGGTCGGCGTCGCCGGCGCGCTCGCCAACCCGACCTTCACCGCCACCAGCGCGCTGCGCTCCGCCCACCTCGGAACCGGCATCAACGTCCCGCTGCCGCTCTTCGGGCAGCGCGGCAAGGCGATCGAAGCCGCGGAAGCCGACGCGCGGGTCGCCGGGCTCGACGTCGAGGTGCTCCGCCGCGACGCGCGCTGGACGGCCACCCTCGCCTGGGTCGATCTCTGGGAGGCCCAGGAGCGCACCCGGCTGCTCGACAGCGCCGCCACCGACGCGAAGCGCGTGCTGGAGATCGCCAACGAGAAGTTCTCCGCCGGCACCGGCGCGAAGGTCGACGTGCTGCGAACCCGCGCTGACGGGTTTCGCGCGGTCGCCGAGGCCGAGAGCGCCGCGCACACCGCCGCGGCGGCGGCTGCCAGGCTGGCCCAAGCGCTGGGCACCGATCCCACGAGCCCGCTGGCCGCCACCGGCCAGCCGGGCTTTGGCGAGCAACTGGCGGCGCTCGAGGCCCCTGCGCTGCTCACCCACCCTTCCCTGCTCCGCGACCGGGAGCAGGTCGCAGCGGCGCAGGCGCACCTCGGCGCCGAGCAGCGGCTGCGCTGGCCGACGGTCAACGCCCAGCTCACCGTCAACCAGTTCGACCCCGGCATCCCTCAGGGGCCGGACGTCGTCTTCGGCCTCTCGTTCGATCTGCCTGTCTTGAGTCTGCGCGGCGGGGCGATCGATCGCGCGCGCGCGCAGCGGCTGCTCGCGCAGACGAACACCGCGCTCGATGAGCGCCGCCTCCGCTCCGAGGTGCTCGACGCGTGGCAGCGGGTCGAAGGCAGCGCGGCGCGGCGGCTGGCCTTTCACGCCCACGTCGTGCCCGATCTCGAGGAGACCCGCGCCCTGACCGAAGAGGGCTACCGCATCGGCCGCCTCGAGCTGCTGCGGGTGCTCGAGGCGCAGCGGGCCCTGCTGGAGAGCCGACTCTCTGAGCTCGAGGCCTTCGCCACCTGGGCCCGCGCCGTCGCCGACCTCGAGCGCGCCGCGAACCTGGACCTCGATGGAGCGCCCCTTGCGCCTTGACCCCTCCCCCGTTCAAGCCGAGCGGAGTCGAGGGACGTGCGCCCTCCACCCCCGAACAACGCTGGGGATGATCCGCTGGGCGTTGCTGCTCAGCGGCGTGGTCCTCCTCGGCGCCGGGTGCCGCAAGGGCGAGCACGAAGAGGCGCTCGCGCCCGCCGCCCGCAAGGTGACCTGCGCTCCGGCCCAGGCACGCGCGACCCGCGACGTGGTCGAGGTGCGGGGGACGATCGCTCCTCTGGCCGATCGCGACGCGCTCGTCGCTCCGCAGGTAAGCGGCCGGCTGCTCAAGCTCGAGGTGCGCGAAGGCGACGCGGTCGACGCCGGCCAGGTGCTGGCGCGGGTGGACGACGCGCCGTTGCAGGACTGCGTCCACCAGGCGGACGCAGTCCTCAGCCGCGCCCAGGCCGAGGCGCTCAACGCCGCGAAGACCTTGACCCGGGTGCAGCAGGTGTTCGAGCGCGGCATCGCACCGCGCCAGGAGGTCGACGACGCGCTGACCAAGGTCGCCGCCGCGAAGGCCGCTGAGGTCGAGGCCGACGCCGCGGCCCGCACCGCCCACCGCCAGGTCGAGCGCGCGGTGGTGAAGAGCCCGCTCGCCGGCGTGGTTCTCAAGGTGCTGCGCCGCGCCGGAGAGCTCGTCGACGGCACCCCCGCCACCGCGGTGGTCGAGGTGGCCGACGTCTCCCGCCTCGAGCTGGTGTCCGATGTTCCCGCCGCCGACTTGATGCGCCTCGAGCTCGACGCGAAAGCGACGATCTCCTTTCCCGGAGTGCCTGACGCGACGTTTGAGGGCGTCGTCTCCCGGCTCGCCCCTTCGGTGGACAAGGCCTCGGGGCTGGGCACGGTGCGGGTCACAGTCACCTCGACCGCCCGGCTCCCGCCGGTTGGCCTCTTCGGCACCGCCCGCATCGAGCGCGGCGGCGAGCGACAGGCGCTCTTCGTGCCCGTCGCGGCGGTGCGCTCGGTGATCGCCGCCGAAGGAGAGGTCGTCGTCTGCGGCGCCGACCGCCACCTCCACGTGGTCAAGGTCCACGTCGGCACGCAGAGCCAGGGCCAGGTCGAGGTGCGGGGCGAGCTGGCCACCGACGCCCAGGTCGCGGTCCAGCCGGTGCTCGGCCTGGCCGACGGAGACGCGCTCGAGTGAATCCGCTGGACTGGATCTCGAGGCGCCGTGCGCTGGTCTGGTTTGTGGCGATCGCGCTCGCGGCGGCGGGCGCGGTGATGGCGACCTCGATGCCCAGCGGCATCTACCCCGAGGTGGAGTTCCCCCGCATCGTCGTCGTCGCGCGCTCGGGCGACGCCCCTCCCGAGGTGACGCAGATCGCGCTGACCCGCCCGCTCGAGCAAGCGCTGGCGACCGTGCTCGGCGTCGAGCGGCTGCGCTCGAAGACGATCCGGGGGGCGACCGAGCTCTCGCTCCAGTTCGCGCCCGGCACCGAGATGTGGCGCGCGCTGCAGGGGGTCGAGTCGCGCGCCGCCGAGGCACGCTCCGAGCTTCCGGCCGACACCCAGCTGACGATCGAGCGGCTCACCACCACCTCGTTCCCGGTGCTCACCTACAACCTCACCGGCAACCTCGACCCGAGGAAGCTGCGCGAGCTGGGAGAGTTCGTCTTGAAGCCGGCCTTCTCGCGGGTGCGCGGGGTCGGCCGGGTCGAGTTGCTCGGTGGCGACGTGCGCGAGGTCGAGGTGGTGCTCGACCCGGAAAAGACGGCGGCGCTTCACCTGAGCCCCGGTGCGGTCATCGAGAAGCTGAAGCAGCAGGCGGTGCTCCAGGCGGTAGGGCGGCTGGAGCAGGCCCACTCGCTGGTGACGGTGATCGCCTCGGGCGAGCCGAACACCCTCGAGGATCTGAAGCGCGCGCCGGTGGCGGTGAGCGCCCAGGGGAGCCCGATTCTCCTCGGGGCGGTCGCCTCGGTCTTCGAGGGCGCCGAAGATCGCCTGCTGCGCGTCTCCGGGCCCGGCGGAGAGACGGTGCTGCTGAGCATTGCCCGCCTGCCGGGCGCCAGCACCCCCGAGGTCGTCGACGCCGTCAGCGCCGTCGCGCGCTCGGTCGAGAAGTCGCTGCCGCCCGGGGTAACCCTCACCCCCGTCTACGACCAGGCGCTGCTGGTGCGGGAGTCGATTCACTCGGTGCGCGACGCGATCTTCCTCGGGATTGCGCTCTGCATCGCAGTGATCGCGCTCTTCCTCCGCGACCTGCGCGCCGGGCTCGCCGCGGCGATCGCCGTCCCGCTCACCCTGGGCGCCACCTTCGTCCCGATGGGCCTGCTCGGCCAGAGCCTCAACCTGATGTCGCTCGGCGGCCTCGCGGTGGCGATCGGCCTGGTCATCGACGACGCGATCGTCGTCGTCGAGGGCATCGGCCGCAGGCTCGAGCAGGGCGAGCCTCCCGCGCTCGCCGCCGCCAACGCCACCCGTGCGCTCTTCGCCGCGCTGGTCGGCACCACCGCCACCACCGTCGTCGTCTTCATTCCGCTCGCCCGCCTCGAGGGGGTCGTCGGCCGGTTCTTTTCGGCCCTCGCCGCCACCTTGAGCGCGGCGGTGCTGATCTCTCTGGTCATCTCGCTCACCGTGGTGCCGCTCGCAGCCGCGGGCTGGCTTCGCCCGCGGCCGAGCGCCGGACCCAGCCGCTTCGTCGAGCTCTACGCACGCACAGTCCGGGCCTTCCTCGGCCGGCGGTGGCTCGGGCCGCTGGCGGCGCTGCTGCTGCTGCTGCTCGGCGCGGCCAGCGCCCTGAACGTCCCCTCGGGCTTCCTCCCGACGATGGACGAAGGCGCCTTCGTCGCCGACTACTTCCTCCCCGCGGGCACCTCGATCACCGACACCGACGCGGTGGCGCGGAAGATCGAGGCCGTGCTGGCGAAGACGCCCGAGGTGATGACCTGGTCGCGCCGCACGGGCGCGGAGCTGGGCCCGGCCACCGCCACCCAGCTCGACCGCGGCGACATCATGGTCCGCCTCAAGCCCGCCTCGCACCGCGACCGAGATGCGGAGGAGGTGATCGCCGCGATCCGCGAACAGGTGAACCGCGAGGTGCCCGAGGCCCGCACCGAGTTCGTCCAGGTCCTGCAAGACGTCCTCAACGACCTCGCCGGAGCGCCCCGCCCGATCGAGCTGAAGCTCTTCGGCGACGACGAGGCGGAGCTGCGGCGGCAGGCGGCGCGGGTGGCGGAGCGGATCCGCGACGTGCCCGGGCTG
>JAYVRT010000084.1:0-2572 GCA_043776025.1 Archangiaceae bacterium
GCCACCGCCGTCGCGAGGTCGAGCAGGTCCTCGACCGGCTCGTTGCTGACGCTGCTGCGGTTCAAGTACAGCACCCCCGCCCACGGGGCGCCGTTGCCGAACGGAATGCAGAGCACCTGGTCCACGCCGTAGAGCACCACCGATTCCCGGGCGGCGAACCGCGAGTCGTCGCGCACGTCGGCGACGGCGATCGCCGCGCCCTTCTCCAGCGCCGCGTCCACCACCGCGTCGGAGACCGGCACCTCGCCCTTCTCGAGCTTGCCGCCGTGCCGCACCGTCGAGGGCACCATCACCCCCGAGGAGTGGCGCAGCAGCACCACGCCGGTGGTGGCGCCCACCCGCTCCATCACCTTGTCGGTGACCTCTTCGAGGAACTGCTGCAGCGAGCCCGCGCTCGAGAGCTTCTCCGCGACCTTGTAGAGCAGCACCAGCGAGTGCCAGGCGATCGGGCTCTTCGCCGTCGGGTCGACCTCGGACTCCGAGGTCTTCGGCTGGTCGTCCTCGAGCACGTCGCCGTCGGTGGCGAACGGCATCGACGACGCGCTGAAGGGCGCGATGTTGTCGAGGACCTTGAGCACCACCGAGTCGCGCACATCGCGAGCGAGAATCACCGCCGAGCCGATGTCGATGCCGCGGCCGAAGCGCTTCACCGCGCCGCCGGCGCCCAGGTCGAGCATCTCGGTCGCGGCGTTCTCCACCGTCGACGGCTGCTTGATGACGAGCGCGTTCTCGCCGACCTGAAGCGTGTCTCCCGCCTTCAAGGGGCTGGTGCCGACCAGGGGCGTCCCGTTGACCTTGCTGCCGTTGCGGCTGCCGAGGTCCTCCGCCTGCAGCTCGTCACCCTTGACGGTGATGCGGGCATGCTTGCGGGAGACGAGGTCACCCGAGAGAACGATGTCGTTCTCGTCGGCGCGGCCCATGTGGGTCACGCCCTCGGGGAGCTCGTACGCGGTGTCGAAGTAGCCGGGTCCGTTGATGATGAGCTGCCACATGCGCTGGCCGCGCAGTATGGCAAAGACTTCGCACGACGGACCATTTCTGAATGCTAAAGCTTCGGGGTGCGATGACCGTTCGCCTCGTCGTCACCGACATGGACAACACGCTGTACTCGTGGGTCGACTACATCGTCCCCGCGATGGAGGCCCTGGTCGCCGCCGTCTGCCAGGCCACCGGGTTTCCCCGCATCAAGGTCGTCCAGTCGCTGAAGACCGTCTATTCGAAGTACGAGAGCAACGAGTACCCCTTCGCCCTGCAGGAGAGCTCGATCTTCGCCGAGTTCCCCGAGTTCGGCAGCTTTGACAAGCTCGTCATCGAGCCGGCGCGGATGGCGTTCTCCGAGGCGCGCAAGAAGTACATGAAGCCCTACAAGGGCGTGCTCCACACCCTCGAGGCGCTCAAGGCACGGAACATCCCGGTGGTCGCGCTGACCGACGCGCCGCGCAACCCGGCGGAGCAGCGCGCGAAGCGGATGGGCTTCGACAGCCACCTCACCAGCCTCTACACCCTGCCGGGCTTTCAGCTGCCCGCCTCTCCCGAGGGCGACAAGCTGGTCGCGCCGGACATCCTGCAGAAGGAAGAGCGGGGCCACTACCGCGCCGCGTGCCCGGTCTTCGAGCTGCCGCGCGACTACGAGAAGCCCAACCCCAAGGGGCTGCTGCAGATCTGCCGGGCGCACAGCGTCGAGCCGTCGGAAGTGCTCGTCGTCGGCGACTCGCTGAAGAAGGACGTGGGGGTCGCGCTCGAGGTCGGCGCCATCGACTGCTGGGCGGAGTACGGGACCTACGTCAGCCTCGAGTACCGCGAGCGGCTGGACATCATCTCCGCGGCGTCGGTCACCCGGCGGCACGCGGCCAGCGTCTACGAGACGGGGCAGCGGCCGTTGAAGGCGACCCACGTGCTGAGCAACTTCGCTCAAGTGCTCGACGTCATCGACGGCGCGCGCTCCAAATAGCGGCGCATGGGTGCTCCCAGACAGGTTCGGGTCGGCGTCGTCTCCGACACCCACGACCGCTTCGACGCCGCGCTGCTCGAGCTCTTCGCCGGCGTCAACCTGATCCTCCACGCGGGAGACATCGTCGGCCCCCAGGTGCTGGAGCAGCTGGGCGCGCTCGCTCCGGTGCGCGCGGTGCGGGGCAACAACGACTTCGGGCCCTGGGCGGAGCAGCTGCCGGCCGCGCGCGTCGAGCGCATCGCCGAAGTGCCGGTGCTGGTGGTCCACATCCTCGGCACCGTCGAAGAGCCGACCTCCGCGGTGCGCTTTCTCCTCGAGGCGGAGAAGCCGAAGGTCGTCATCAGCGGCCACAGCCACCAGGGGCTGCTTCAGCACCAGGGCGGGGTTCTCTACTTCAACCCCGGGAGCGCGGGCCCGGCGCGCTTCAAGCTCAAGCCTGCGGCCGGCCTGCTCACCCTCGAGGCGGGCAGGGTCCACGCGGAGCTCTTCGCCCTCGAGTTCAAGAAGGCGCGCCTGGTCGGCCAGACGACACTCGACTCTGGTTCGCGCTAGCTTCCTTTGACCATGGGAATCGACGGCATCAAGAAGGCATTCACCGGGTTCGTCAAAGAGGCAGGCAAG
>JAYVRT010000085.1:0-2571 GCA_043776025.1 Archangiaceae bacterium
CGCACCTGGTCCACCTCGCGAAAGACGAACCCCTCGCCCGCGGCGTCCTTGAGCGCCTCGGTGCAGAGGATCAGCGCGCCGTACTTCTTGGACAGCTGCTCGAGCTTCGCGGCCGTCGCCACCGACTCGCCCATCACCGTGTAGTTGACCCGGTGCTCGGTGCCCATCTCACCGACCAGGGTGTCGCCCAGGTCGAGACCGGAGCGGAAGATCAGCGTCGTCTGCGCCAGCTTCTCCCAGCTCTTCTTCCGCTTATCGAAGCGGGCCCGCATCTTCAGCGCCGCCTCGCAGGCCGCGCGCGCCGGAGACGGCAGGCGCACCGGGGCGCCCCAGAAGGCCATCACCCCGTCGCCGAGGTACTTGTCGACCTGGCCGCGGCTCTCGAGCACCACCTCGGTCATCTCGGTCAGGTAGTCCCGGAGCATGTGGACGAGGACCTTCGGCGTCAGCCGTTGGGAGAGCGCGGTGAAGCCCTCGATGTCCGAGAAATAGACCGCGATCGGCAGCCGCTCGGGGCGCATCAACCCGACGTCGCCCTCGACCCGCGCCAGCGCCTCGGGGTGGATCGCCAGCCCGAGCGCCCGGGTGACGAAGTCCCGCAGCGAGCGCTCGAGGGTGCGCGCGTAGCCCAGCGAGGCGAGGAAGGTCAGCGACGCGGCGAGCACCGGCGCTGCCATCGGCAGCCACTTCAGCTGCGAGAGGAACACGGTGCGCGCGAGGTAGGCGTGCCCCGCGGCGACCCCGGCGATCACCACCACCGTCCCGACCCACCCCGAACGGGGAAGCAGGCTCGAGTACGCCACCGCGAGCAACGCCCCGCCGAGCGCGAAGGCGAGCGTGAGCCAGAAGTCATCGATCGGCTCGCTGCGCACCACCGAGCGCGAGTGCAGCAGGTTGACCAGCGCCTGGGCCATCACCGCCCCCGCGCCGACCTTGCCGATCGCGGTCGGCAGCTCGGCCGCGCCGGCCTCGGAGAGCACCACCACCTTCCCGCCCAGCTCGTTGTCGTGGTGCCGCACCCCGCGCTTGTTCTCGTCGTCCTCGAGGTTGAGCAGCAGCCGCCACACCGGCACCGCGCGCTTCGACGTCCCGCGCCCGCCGCTGCCGACCTCGTCTGCGTCCCAGGTGAGCACCGTGCGACCCTGGACGTTCATCGGGACCTTGATCCGGTCACCGATGAAGAGCATCCCCTTTTCCCACCGCAGCTTCGTCGTCCCCAGCAGCCGCATCGCCGCCAGCACCGGCTCGGAGGCGATCACGATTCGGCGGCCGTCGAGGTCCGCGGCGACGAAGTGCTGGAAGTCGCGCACCTCGCCGTCGAGATCGGTGGTCACGCGCGCCGCGCCAAGTCCTACCGTCATCCCCAGCAGCGGGGCCACCGGCCCAAGGATCGTCCGGGCGCGCGGCAGCCGCGAAGGGTCGAGCCCCTCGACCTCGACCTCCGCCAGTCGCACCGCCAACCAGGCGCCGCCGACCTCGAACGCGGAGTCGTCGGGCGTCTGCGCGCGCACCGTCGCGCTCTTGAGCTCGAATTGGGTCGCGAGCGCCTGGGCCCGCGCCTCGGTGGAGGCCGCCGCCCAGAGCCCGACCTTGTCGCCCGCGGGAATGAGGAAAGCCTGGTTGCGCCCGGAGAGGACCTTCTGGACCGCTGCCAGGGGCTTCTCGGCGAGGTCGAACTCGCCCAGCTTCGTCAGCCAGGGCTTGAGCTCGCGATCAGGCGGTCGCGGCGGGTTGTCGGACCACGCCACCGGGAGCACCACTTTGTCGCCTACCTTCTCCAGCTTCGCCCCGAGCAGATCGTCGTCGGTGCGCGCCTTGTCGCCCTTGCAGCTGACGCAGATGCGCGGCGAGAGATCCCACAGCGGCACGTCGAGCACCACCAACCCCGCGCCCTCGCGCAGCGCCTGCTCGACGAGGCTGCCGTAGAGCTCGCGGGGCCACGGCCGTACCGCGAGCGTCGGGTTCGCTGCCTCGCGCGCACTGGCCAACGTGTCGTCGTCGACGACCGCCATCACCACTTCGTCCGACCGGGTGGACTGCGCCCCCAGCGCCCGCTGGCGCCAATCGAGCGTGAGCAGCTCGGCGCGCTCGACCCAGTGGCCGAGCAGCTGGTGCCAGGGCGGTGGCTCGTCGGACAGCCCGTGCGGTACCCGGAAGTAGACCGCGCCTCCGAGCAGCAGCCCGACGATCGCCGCCCAGAAGAACGAGACGCCGAACTTGCGGAGGAAGCGAAGGCCGGCGGATTGGAAAGGGGCAGGAGCCACGGGGACGTGGACTATGCTGCCCTACCCATGCCGATTCGAAAGCAACTGTTTGCGGCCGCGCTGCTGGCGCTGGCTTCTGCAGCCGCCTGTGACCTCAACAAGACGTCGGCCCAGCTGCAGGCGAAGGACACGATGGTCGCCACCCTGCTCCACACCCCCGCGGTCGAGATCCGCCCCGAGGCGATCGCCGGCTTCGACGCCAACTTCCCCTTCCTCGACAGCGGGTTCATCTTCGACGGGGGCTTCCCCTTCGACGGCGGCTTCCCCTTCGATGCGGGCAACTTCAACGTCGACGGCGGCGGGATCA
>JAYVRT010000086.1:0-2570 GCA_043776025.1 Archangiaceae bacterium
TCAGCTCGGGGAAGTACTTCGCCCCCATGTAGTAGTGGTACGTGTCCCAGACGTGGATGAAGTTGCCGAAGTGCAGGTGGCCGAAGTTGCAGTAGGCCAACGCGCCGCCAATCCCCAGCGCGAAGAGGAGCCGGTCGCGGAGGATCTGAAACTCCAACGCCCGCGCCTTCTGCGCCAGCCAGTAGCCCCAGCCGAGGACCAGCGCCGCGCCGAGCGCGATCAGAAACTGGATGATGTTCGCGGTCGGATCATCGTGAACGAAGGCGATCGCGATCAGGAAGATCGCTCCCAACAGGAGCACCGGCAGCAGCGGGCTCCGGTCGTCGACTTGGGCTGGGGTGGTGGGGGTGGCCATGTAAAAGTCTGCCGTTGGCGCCTGTTTAGATCGAGACTGGCCTCCGAGGCGTTTCAATGTTGATGAAGCGCTTCCAAACCGCAGGAGGACCCATGTCCAGCAATTACCTCAAGCTTATCGGGCTGTTGGCGATGCTTGCCGGATCCGGCGCCCGCGCCCAGGGGATGTTGATCCCCACCGACACCTCGATGGGGCCGCTGGGCATCAAGTACCAGCGGGTCTCGGCGGAGATCCAGGACGGCACCGCGGTGACCAAGGTGGACCAGGTCTTCGTCAACACCGGCCCGCGGCAGCTCGAGGCGCACTACGTCTTCCCCCTGCCCAAGGGCGCCGCGCTGCAGGAGTTCTACCTGTGGATCAACGGCAAGAAGACCAAGGGAGAGATCCTCGAGAAGGACAAGGCCCAGGGCATCTACGAGGGCATCGTCCGCCGGCTGCAGGACCCGGGCTTGCTCGAGTACATCGACTCCGACGTCTTCCGCGCACGGGTCTTCCCGGTGCCCGCCAACGGCGAGCAGCGCATCGAGCTGACCTTCAGCCAGGTGCTCGAGTTCCAGGGCGGCGTCTACCGCTACCACTACCCGCTGGGCGCGAGCAGCAAGGGCGCTCCGCCGCTGAAGGTCCGGCAGGACTTCACCTTCAGCGCGAACATCAACTCCAAGGTCGCGCTCCGGTCGATCTACTCCCCGACGCACAAGCTGGGGATCTCGCACAAGGGTGAGAACGCGGCGGTGGTCGGCCTCGAGCTCGGCGCGGGCGCCGACATCTCCCGGGACCTCGACCTGTACTACTCGACCTCGGACAAGGCGATCGGCCTGTCGATGCTCAGCTACCGCAACTCGGTGGAAGAGCCGGGGTACTTCATCGCGCTGATCTCTCCGCGCAACGAGGTGCCGGCCAACGAGATCGTCGCCAAGCGGGTGACGTTCGTGATCGACACCTCGGGCTCGATGATGGGCGACCGGATCAAGCTCGCCCGCGACTCGCTCAAGTACTGCGTCACCCGGCTGAACCCGAATGACGAGTTCAACGTCATCCGCTTCTCCACGGACGTCGAGTCGTTGTTCGACAAGCCGCGCCAGGCTTCGGCGGAGAACGTGAAGAAGGCGACCGACTTCGTCGCCGGGCTCGACGCGGTCGGCGGCACGGCGATCGACGAGGCGCTCACCCGCGCGCTCAAGGACGGCGAAGGGAAGGGTGAGAAGCCCCACCTGGTGATGTTCATCACCGACGGCCACCCGACGGTCGGGGAGACCGAGGAGGCGGTGATCGTCAAGCATGGCAAGGACGGCAACAAGGGCCGCAGCCGGGTCTTCACCTTCGGCGTCGGCGACGATCTCAACGCCCGCCTGCTCGACCGCATCGCCGAGGACGGCAACGGCACCAGCGACTTCGTCCGCGACGGAAAGGAGTTCGAGATCAAGATCTCCGGCTTCTTCGACAAGGTCGCCAACCCGGTGCTCGCCGACGTCTCGCTCGACCTCGGGCCGTTCACCGCGTTCGACGTCTACCCCAAGCGCCTGCCCGACCTGTTCAAGGGGACGCAGCTGGTGGTGATGGGCCGGTACCGCACGCCGGCCGACGGCGCGGTGGTGCTCACCGGCAGCGTCAACGGCCAGAAGAAGGTCTACGAGTTCCGCGCCACCGCGACCAGGGACTCAAAGGCCCAGGACTTCATTCCGCGCCTCTGGGCGATCCGCAAGGTCGGCTACCTGCTCGACGAGATTCGGCTGCGCGGTGAGAAGCCTGAGCTCAAGGACGAGGTGGTGATGCTCGGCAAGAAGTTCGGCATCGTCACTCCGTACACGTCCTACCTGGTGGTGGAGGACGTCCCGATGCCGGTGGCGCAGAACCGCCCGCCGCCTCCGCCCACGGAGCGCCCGTGGAGGATGGAAGACGAGCGGGCCAGCAACGGCCCGCGCGGTGAGCCGATGAAGGACAAGGCCCCGGGCCGGTTCGCTCCCCAGCCTTCTGCCGCGGCGGAGAAGGCGGATGACGATGGGTTCTCGCGCGCCTTCGGCGGGCTCGGCAGCCGCGGCGGTGGCGCCGCGAACACGGCTCCGTCGGCTCCTTCGACCCGGGCGCTCGACATGGTCGAAGGCAAGAGCGGCATCGCGATGGCGAAGAAGATGCGCGAGATGAAGGAAGAGGAGAAGCCCGCAGACAGCAGCGAGCCGGTGCGTGTTGCCGCGGGCCGGACCTTCATCTACCGCAC
>JAYVRT010000087.1:0-2564 GCA_043776025.1 Archangiaceae bacterium
GAGCGCGTACCGCCGTCCACGCAGCGCGGGGATGACCAGGCCCGTGGCGCGGCTACAGATCTCCTCGTCGGCCGGGGTCGGGCCCAGCGCCGAGATCACCGCCTCGGCGCCGTCGAGCAGGCGTGAGACCGCCGCCGGGTCATCCGCGCGTCCCGTCAGCACTTCCAGGCGCCCATGGCTCGAAGGTGCTCTCGAGGCCTCGCGCACCAGCGCACGGACCTCGTGGCCCGAGGCGAGCGCCCGCTCCACCACCGCCCGGCCGGTGCGGCCGCTCGCGCCCAGCACCGCGAGTTTCATCGCGCGCCCCCGGGCACCAGGCCCTCGACCAGCTGGTGGATGAAGTCGTCGTCGCTGCCCGGCGTGAAGGAGTCGCCGCCCACGTATCGGTTGAAGGCCCGCGCCTCCAGCGCGCCCAGCAGCGCCTCGGCGATCACCGAAGGGGCGGCGAGCCGGGTTTGCCCCCTCTGCGCCGCCTGGCTCAGCCACAGCGTCAGCAACCGCCGCAACGCGACCGTCGGCGGCTCACCCACCGCGCGGGTCTGATCCACCGGGAGCCCGGCTCCCCGGAGCACTGAGATGCACGGCACCACCTGCGTCAGGTAGGTGAGCAACCCCAGCAGCGTCGACGAGAGCTGAGGCCCGATCGCGCCGGCGTGCGGCCCGGCCGCGAGGATCGCCAGCGCCTGGGGCAGGTGCGGCCGCAGCGCTCGCAGCAACAGCTCCTCCTTCGACTGCGCCCGGTGGAAGAGCGCCGCCTGCGAGACGTTCAGCGACCGGGCGATCAGGGACACCGGGGCCCCCGCCCCGTGCTTGAGGAAGGTCTCCCGCGCCGCCTGGTCGATCTGCTCGTCGCTCACCTGTCGGGGTCTGGCCATGACTGGTTAGTTACCAACCACCCAGTAACATTGCAAGCCTGGCATTCACCTGTCTGTAATTGTTGAACTTTCAGACGTCGTCTGGGGGCCGGCGGAGCCCTCGAGGCAAGGGCTCAGCGGCCGGCGTCGAAGGCCCCCGGAATGTGCTCGACCCGGGCGTCGGCCCCGCGGCCCACCACCGAGATCACGTCGAACCGCACCGGCACCCGGTCGAGCAGCCGCTGCCGCTGCAGCCACCAGATCGTCGACTTGATCACCTTGCGCTGCTTGGCGTTGACCACCGA
Organism: Archangiaceae bacterium; assembly: GCA_043776025.1. Classification (GTDB taxonomy): domain Bacteria; phylum Myxococcota; class Myxococcia; order Myxococcales; family Myxococcaceae; genus JAYVRT01. The sequence continues at coordinate 1,160 of JAYVRT010000087.1, forward strand.
CATCGCCGGGTCTCCCCACACGTCGGTCGCCCGGCTGCGCACCTCGACGAAGCAATGCACGGTGTCCTTCACCGCGATGATGTCGATCTCCCCGTAGCGGCAGCTGACGTTGCGCTCGAGGACGCGGTACCCGTCGCGCTCGAGCAGCCGCACCGCGAGGGCTTCACCGCGATCGCCGAACTGGCGCCGCGTGTCCTGCTGGGCTGGTTCCACCTTGGATGCTCCGCTTGAAGGGCCGGCTACAGCGCCAGGACCGGCTCGTTAGGAGCGGCAGTCTGACTGGCGGGGGTGACATGTAGGATCTGGGTGAGGGTCCCGAGGTGCTTGAGCATCCGGATCACCAGGGGCAGCTTGGCGTCCTCGACCAGGCCCTTGAAGGCGTCCTCGAAGATCACCGGGATCTTCGCCTGGGCGGAGTACTTCTCGATCAGGGTGAGCCGAATCGAGAGGTAGACGAGGTCGAGATCCTTCCCCGGCAGCTCGCCCGCGGGGACGGTGCGGCCGGGGGCAGCCACCTTCGCCCTGCCGTCCTTGTCGACCTCGATCCCGTGCAGCCGGCGATCGGTGAGCGCGGCGACGTACTGCGCGCTGCGATCTTTCAACACGCCCCAGAGGCTGGGGAGATCGGTGTTGAACAGGTCCGCGCCGAGCAGCATCAGCGCGGGCACCGGATCGTCGAAGAGCTCGGCGGGGTCGGTGGAGACCGGCTGGAACTCCTCCGCCGCCGGGGCTGGCGCGCGGGCCGGGCGCTTGACGGTGAGCGACTCGTTGAGCTTGGCCAGCTCGCGCTCGACCTCGCGGGCGTCGCGGATGTAGCCGCCGCTGACCTCGAGCAGCCGAGCGGTGATCTGCTCCTGCTCGGCCTTGAGCCCGTGGGACTTCTCCAGCGCCGACGCGGTGTCTGGATCCGCCTCGAGCTGGGCCAGGGCCTGCTGCGCCGCGTCCGAGCGCGCCTGGACCTCGGGCCCCTTCGACAACAGGGCGACGAAGTCATCCACCGACTCGACGTTCGCCGCCTTGAACGCCGCCTTGACCTGGTTGGCGAAGGCGTTGAAGTCGGAGTCGATCTTCTTCTCCCGCGCCGCGTGGAGATCGGTCTTCGAGCTGAAGCGCGAGGCCGCCTGGAGCTGTTCGATGTAGTGCAGCGCGAGCAGCCCGGCGTAGGCGAAGGCGGGCAGCGCCAGCAGCGCGAGGTAGCGGGCACCGGCCTCGAGGAAGAGCGCGACAGCGATCAGCACCAGTCCACCGACGAAGCTGCCGAGGAACTTCGGGTCTTGCCACAGCGGCGCCACCACCGCCGGCAAGGACGCCTCGGAGGCGGCGCGGTCCTCCATCACCTTGGCGAGCGCGTCGTCGCGGCGCAGCAGCTCGGTGGGGTAGCGCTTCACCCGCTCGAGGATGTCGG
>JAYVRT010000088.1:0-8440 GCA_043776025.1 Archangiaceae bacterium
GACTGCGAGGCCGAGAACTTCGACAGCTTGGTGACCCCGTCGACGATCGCCTGGACCTCTTCGCCGAACAGCTCCGCGATCTCCTCGGTGGTGGCGAGCGTGTCTTCGACCGTGTCGTGCAGCAGCCCAGAGACGATCGAGGCCTCGTCCAGCTTCAGCTGCGCAAGCAGGCCTGCCACCTCGAGCGGGTGGATCAGGTACGGCTCTCCAGACTTGCGAATCTGCCCCTGATGAACCTTGGCCGAGTAGACGTAGGCCTTCTTGATGATGTCGAGGTCGGGATCTGGGTGATACGCGGCTACACGCTGAAGAATGTCGTTGAGACGAATCACTGAGGTGGCAATCGTAACGCCCGAGTGCCAGCACATCAACGCCGCCGCATCGCGTCAGACTGCCGCTTCACCTTGCGCAGACGTCGGTATTCGTTGACTATCCGGGCTCCGAACCATGCCCGCGCTGCTCCGACAACATCTCGGCGTCGTCTGCCCTTCGTGCGATTTCCTCAACGTCGTCGGCGCCTCCAAGTGCATGGCGTGTGGCTCGTCCACCGACCAGTCGGCGGTCTCGGCGCGCACCGACAAGCACCAGGCGCATGTGCCCGAGCCTGTGGCCCCCGCGGCCGTGCCGCCGGGACTTCGCCGCGCCACCGCTCCGTCAATGGCGGCGGTCCCGGCCCCCGAGCCTGAGGAGCCGCCGACTCCACCGCCGGCTCCGGCCGCACGTGGCCCGGTCAGCGGCGTCTCTCCCGCGCGGCCGACGTTTGCCTCCTCGACGACGCCCCCACCTCAGGCCGCCGGCCCGAAGTTCGGACTCTCGGTGCTCGCCGGCCCCGCGCGCGGCCAGCGCTTCCGCCTCGGCAACAACGGCGCCCAGGTCGGGCGGAGCAAGGGCGTGATCCTGTTCCCCGACGATCCGTTCGTCTCGCCGCTCCACGCGACGCTGATGATCAAGGACGGGAAGCTGCAGATCCGCGACGAGGACAGCACCTCCGGCGTCTACGTCAGCATCAACGGGCAGGAGACGATCCCCGGCGACAGCTTCTTCGCCACCGGCCTGCGGCTGTTCCACTACATGGGCGCGCTCGAGCCTGCGCCCCCCTTCGTCCCCGGTCGGCTGCAGATTTACGGCGCACCGGTACCGCCGAACCAGGTGCACTACTCGGTGGAAGAGATCCTGCTCGGCGGCCGCCCGGGCCGGGCGCTGATCACCGCTGGGCCGATTCTCACCGTCGGGCAGTCGAAGTGCGATCTGTCGTTCCCCAACGACGATGGCATGGCGCCTCGGCACTGCGAGCTCTCGCCGATGCCCACGGGGGCGATGATCCGCGACTTGAGCGGCGGGCTCGGGACGTACATCCGGATCGCCGGCGAGCGTGCGCTCAAGCCCGGAGATCGGCTCCGCATCGGACAGCAGACGGTACAGGTCGAGCTGCTCAGCTAATCGCGCGGGGCGCGCCGGCACCCTGTGCTGCGGAGCATGACCTGCGCGACTACTCCGGCATCACCTGCCTGATGTAGCCGCCCGCCTTCGAGGTCGGCGCATCGGCGAGGTGGCGATCCCACCAGTGCTTCGCCTCGGCGACCTCGTCCTGCTGGTAGTAGAGCTCACCCAGCTTCAGCGCCAGCTCGGGCTGGGGGTCGTGCGCGAACGCTTCTTTGAACTTGGTGATCGCGATCATCGAGTCGCCCCGGTGCCAGGCGGTGTCGCCATCGTGCGAGAGGCGCGCGGCAGCGGCAGAGTCCCGCGCCGTCTCGGGAATCTGCTGCTCCCACAGGCGGTCGAGATCCACCGGCTTGGTCTTCGGATCGTTGAGCTTCATCGGAGCGTTCGGAGGCGGAACGAAGGCCGCCTCCTCGTTCTTCTGCTTCATCACCTGAAAAATGAACGCGCCGGCAACGCCGACGGCGACCAACACCAGCACCACGGTCACCACCTTGAACGCAAAGGCGCTGCGATCGGGCGGGATGTGGTTGGGGTCGGTGGCATCGAGGCCCCGCCGGTTGGGCGCGGTGCGATCCGGGGGACCGTGCGCCGCCCGCGGCACCGGCCCGCTGTGAGGGCTGTGCGACGGATGTTTGTGCGTCATCGCCGACGGGTCGGCGCGCTGCGTGGTGTCCACGCCCCAGCCAGGGTCCGACAGCAACGGGCTGGCGGTCACCCGCGTCTCCTGCTGCTCCACCGGCGTCAGCCGGCGGTTCGAGGTGCCTGCGCCCGTCGCCCGCCGGGCCGAGCCACCGCCGCGGCGCTCCTTGTCGATCGCCAGCAACTCCGCTCGGAACTGCTCGGCCGTCTGGGGCCGATCGTCCGGGCTCTTGCTGAGCGTCTTCATGATCAGCCGCTCCATCGAGACGCTGATCCGCGCCTCGGGCCGGCGCTTGCTCGGCAGCTGCGGCTGCTCGGTGAGGTGCTTGGTGGCAAAGCCCACCGCCGACTCGGAGTCGAAGGGCAACAGGCCGGTGGTCAGCTGGTAGAGGATCACCCCGACCGCGTAGAGATCGCTGCGGTGATCGAGCTGCGCGCCCCGCGCCTGCTCGGGCGACATGTACTCCGGCGTGCCGCAGACGAAGCCCGCGCGGGTGAGCGCCGGGCCATCTTCCCCGCTGCTGTCGGTGATCTTCGCGATCCCGAAGTCGAGCACCTTGACGAAGTCCGGGTCGGACTTGCGCTGCTCGATCATGATGTTCTCGGGCTTGAGGTCCCGGTGGATCACCCCTGCCCCGTGGGCGTCGGACAACGCCGAGAGCACCTGGGCGACGATCTTGATCACCCGCGCTTCGGGCAGCGGCCACTCGCGCGAGAGGATGTGGTGCAGATCCTTGCCGGAGACGTACTCCATCGCGATGTACATCGCGCCGTCGTCGGCCTGCCCGAAGTCGAGGATCGAGATCGAGTTGGGGTGGTTGAGCCTGCTGGCCGCCTTCGCTTCGCGCTGGAACCGGGCCACGGTGCGCTCGTCGGACAACAGCGCCTGCCGCAACACCTTGAGCACCACCGGCTTCTCCAGCACCAGCTGGGTGGCCTTGTAGACCTTGCCCATGCCGCCTTCGCCGATCAGCGCCTCGACCCGATATTTCCGAGCGACCGTCTTGCCGATGTAGTCGTCAGAGGCCACGAGGAGGACCCAACTTTTCCACGCTTGAGCGGCAAGCGCCAACGGTGTCTGCCCCGCGCGATTGGCTCGCCCTTTGGCGCGGGCTTGATATAGCTGGGAACCGACTTATGCCTCCCGCTCCACGCCCTCGGGTCGCCATCCGCGTCGTTCGTGCCGACGGTGGCCCTGAGGCGCTGATCCCCATGCGCGGCGACGTGCTGCTGGCCGGGCGCCAGGGCGACCTGTCGTTGCCCGACGATCCTTTCGTCGCCGACACCCAGGTGCGCTTCTTCTTCTCCGGGTCGCGGCTGGCGATCGAGGACGTCGGCGGCGGCAACGGGGTCTTCACCCGCTTGCGCAGCGAGCGCGAGCTCTCCACCGGCGGCGAAGTCCGGCTGGGACGGCAGCGGATGGTGCTCGAGCCGATCCCCGCCCTTGCGCCCGCAGCCGACGGCGCCACCGCCTGGGGCTCGCCCGACATGGGCTTCCGCTTCCGCCTGGTGCAGTTGCTCGAGGGCGGCATCCGCGGCGGCGCCTTCCCGCTCAAGGACGGCGAGAACATGCTCGGCCGTGAGCTGGGCGAAATCACCTTCCCTTCCGACGGCTTCATCTCTGGCCGCCACGCCGTGCTCACCGTCGCCCAGGATCGGCTGATGGTGAAGGACCTCGGCAGCAGCAACGGGACGTTCCTAAGGCTCACCGCGCCGGCGTTCGTCGACAACGGGGATCAGTTCCTCATCGGCCGGCAGCTCGTTCGCGTCGAGCTCCAGTAGCCGTCTGGCCGTGCGCGCGCCGGGCTGTTGGCCCGCTCCGCGTCAGCCGTACGACTTTTCTTTCTTCTCCTGCTCTTCCTTGCACCGGATGCACAGCGTCGTCACCGGGCGCGCCTCGAGCCGCTTGGCGCTGATCGGCTCTTCACAGCGCTCGCAGACGCCGAAGGTGCCGTCCTCGATCCGCGCGAGCGCCTTCTCGATCTTCTTCAGGAGGAACTTCTCCCGGTCGCGCAGTCGGAACACCATGCTCTGGGCGTACTCGCTGGAGGCGAGGTCGATCTCATCGGGGAGATCGTCGGTGTCGAAGTTCGACTCCTCCATCAGGGTCTTCTTGGCGCTCTGGAGGAGGGCCAGCTTGCTGTCCTCGAGCATCTTCTTGAAGCGCTTCATCTCTTTGACGTTCACGGGCGCGGCCCCCAAGCTCGGTGGATCGGTTGCAAAAAAAAGGCCTAACAGCATTAGACAGCGTGGCGAACTGTGTCAAGGTGAGTCAATCTAAGTGTCGGAAACACCTGTTGAATGTCCGATAACTCCCGCTTCGATCGCGAATTCCTCAAGGCTGCCCTGCAGTTGGCGACCAACGCGGACGTCGATCACCTCCTGTACATCGGCGACATCCCGATACCGCCGGCGGACCTGCGTGGCCGAAGGTGCCGCAAGAAGCTGATCTACGCGGTGACGCTCGATGCGCTCGCCACCGATCTCCACGCCAAGAAAGAACGCGCGCTGGTGATCCCCGCGTACGACTACTCGCGGATCGAACGGGTGAAGGTGGCGATGGTCTCCGCGCTCTCGCAAGGGGCGTTCAAGGAAGGCGACCTGGTGCTCTGCCTCACCGGGCGCATCGGGCGGCAGGTCGATACGATGATGCAGATGCGCATCGGCAGCTCGCTCGACGATCGGGTGGCGATCGAGGGCGTGAAGCTGGGCGACGAGTTCAACTCCCAGGTGGTCGACGCGATGATCCAGCTCGCGCTCCAGATCGGGCAGGAAGGGTTCGAGGGCCACGCGGTCGGCACGATCATCACCATCGGTGATCACAACAACGTGATGGAAAAGAGCCGCCAGCTGACGCTCAACCCCTTCCAGGGGATCTCCGAGTCGGAGCGCAACGTGCTCGACCCGCGGATCCGCGAGGCGATCAAGAACTTCTCGGTGCTTGACGGGGCCTTCGTCATCCGCGAGGACGGCGTGGTCCTGGCGGCGGGCCGCTACTTGTCCGCGCAGGACGACGAGGTGAAGATTCCACTGGGCCTGGGCGCCCGGCACGCGGCGGCGGCGAGCATCACCGCCACCACCCGCTGCATCGCCCTGGTGGTGAGCCAGACCTCGGGGGCGGTCCGGCTGTTCAAGGAAGGAAACATCGTGCTCGAGCTGCATCAGACCGCCCGCCGTACCTGAAGACGAAGGAGAGCCTCCCGATGGCGAAGATCAAGTTGGACATCCCCCACTCCTTGAGCGTCGCCGACGCGAAGACCCGCCTTGAGGCGCTGCTCAACTATTGGGCACGCAAGTACAGCGTCAAAGGCGTGTGGAACGGAGAGGTCGCCAGCTTCAACGGCAAGGCGATGGGCGTGGCGATCGAAGGACAGCTGACGGTGGCGCTGGGGAAGCTGCTCGTCGACTCCGCCGACCCCGGGTTCCTCTTGCGCGGCCAGGCGGAAAAGTACCTGCGGCGGAAGCTCGCCGACTACCTCGACCCGAAGAAGACGCTCGCCGACCTCGCGCGCGAAGACTGACGAACGCCCGTGGTCTCCCAACTGGGGCTGCTCGAGGCGATCTACGCCGCCCCGGAGCGCGACGAGCCACGGCTGGTCTACGCCGACTGGCTGCTCGAACGGCAGGACCCGTTGGGAGAGCTGATCCAGCTGCAGGTCGCCCAGAGCCGGCTCCTGCGGCGCAGCTCTGGCCACACCCGGCTCGGCCAGCGCATCGACTCCCTCTGGGCGTCGGGCTGGGGCGCCTGGGTTCCCCGGCTGAAGCTCGAGCCGCCCTGCGATTGGACCTTCACCCGGGGCTTCCCCACCGGGGTCCACACCACGGCCGCGGCCTTCACCGAGCACCTCGACGACTTCTTCGCCGCCGCGCCGCTGCTCGACGAGGTCGAGCTCGACTGCGGGCACCTGGGGCCCCTCGCGCTCGCGCCGCTGCAGTGGCTGGAGCAGCTGTTCGCCGCGCCCGCGTTCGCGAAGGTGAAGAGCCTGCGGCTGCAGTCGATCAACGACATCGGGGCGATCGCGCTGTCCGGCCTGCCAGGGCTCGCCGGCTTGAGCGGGCTCGAGCTGGGGCGGTCAAACCTCGGGCTTTCGACCTTCGGGGTGCTGGGGAGCGCGCCCTCGCGGCTGCTGGGGCTCACCCGGCTGGAGCTGATGATGGCCAACGCCCGCGACGCGGCGCTGGAGCAGCTGTTCGAGCACCGGTGGCCGCGGCTGGAAGAGCTGGCGGTGGGCAACGAGGTGGTCTCCGAGCGCGGCCTGCGGGCGATTGCCGAGCGCGGCCACCTGCCGGCGCTGAAGAACCTCGACCTGTCCTGGAGCCTCAGCGGCGGGCCGGCAGCGGTGGAGGTGCTGGCAGCGGCGAAGGGGGTGCCGGGGCTCGAGGCGCTCGACCTGTCTCACTGCAAGGTCAACGACGCGATGTGCGAAGCCCTCGCCGCAGCGGGCGGCTTCCGCTTGAAGGTGCTGCGGCTGGCGCACTCCAAGGCGACCGCCCGGGGAATCGCGGCGCTGCTCAAGTCCGCGTGGTTCGACGGACTGCAGCTGCTCGAGCTCACCGGCACCCCGCTCGACCCGCGGACCCAGGCGACGTTGAGGGTTCGCCTCGGCGACCGCGTCACCTTCTGACTAACGCTTGATCCCCAACAGCAGGCCGTCGGGCGTGGGGATGCAGGTGGTGTCGAAGGCCACCGCCGCTTCCTCGTGGAACCGCCGCATCGCCGCGGCGCGGGCGTCTTTGCCCATCAGCTCGCCGAAGAGGTACGCGTTGTCGCCCAACAGCAGCCCGCCCGGGCGCAGGTTCTTCGCCGCCCAGCGGCCGTAGCCGTCGTAGTTCTCCTTGTCGGCGTCGATGAAGACGGCGTCGAACGGGCCGTGGCGATCGAGCGTGGGCAGCACGTCGAGCCCCGCGCCCACCAGCACCTCGACCTTGTCTGCGACTTTGGCGGCGGCGATCGCCTGGCGCGCGACCTCGGCGTGGCGGGCGTCGAACTCGATCGTCCACACCTTGCCGCCCTCGGGGAGCCCACGCGCGAGGCGGATCGCCGAGTAGCCGGCGAGCGTCCCCACCTCGACCACCTTCTTCGCGCCGGCGAGCTTGAGGAGCAGCTCGAGCAGCTTCCCTTCGGACCTGCCGACCTGGATCGCCGGCATCCGCTCGTTTCCCGGAGCGTCGAAGGCGGCGGCGAGTCCGGCGTCGTGCGGCGCGTGCAGCAGGTCGAGCCACTGCAGCAGCTCGGGGGTGCCGTAGCGAGCACCGGCGCGGGAGTCGTTGTCGGCCATGCGCCGGGGCGTAACGTCCGTGGGCCTCGAAGGTCAACGCTTTGTCGCCGGTTCAGGTAGACGGGAGGTCCATGACCGCGCCTCACCCCACCCTGTTTCCGTTGAGCTCGGCCGCCCAGCTCAGCCACGTCGACCCCGAGATCTTCCACCTGCGCTACTTCGCCGCCTGCATGTCCTGCACGTTCTGCAACGACGGGTGCTGCCAACACGGCTGCGACGTGAACCTCGGCGAGCGCGACCGGATCCTCGCGCTCAAGGACGCGCTGAAGCCCCATGTAGCGATTCCGCCCGAGCGCTGGTTTGCCACCGAGGTCCACGAGGATCCCGAGTACCCGACCGGCAAGTTCGTCCGCGCCAACGTCGAGAACGGAGCCTGCGTCTTCCTCAACCGCAACACCCGCGGCTGCGGGATCCACGCCTTCGCGCTCGCGACGGGCCGCGACTACCACCCGATCAAGCCGATGGTCTGTTGGATGTTCCCCATCTGCTGGGACCAGCGGGTGCTGCGGCCGAACAGCGACGTGAAGGTCGACCTCAACTGCGCCGGCGCGGGGATGACGCTCTACGAGGGCGCCCGCGAGGAGCTGCGGGTGGTCTTCGGCGACGCGCTGATCGCCGAGCTCGACGCCTACGCGGCGGCCGCAACGGTCAGTCAATCCCCAGCGGAAGCCCCGCGCTGATCCGCAGGGACGCGCGGGCCGAAGCGAGCTCGGTGCGCGCCTGGATCTGGCCGACCTCGGCGCCGAAGACGTCGCGGTCAGACTGGATCACGTCGAGCTGGGTGCCGGCGCCAGCGGCGTAGCGGTCACGCGCCACCTGAGAAGCCCGCTGCGCCGCCTGCACCTGCGCCTGGGCCGCCTCGACCTTGGTGAGCGCCGCGTGGTGGCGCTGCCAGTCGGAATGAATCTGGTCCTTCGCCATCAGCTGCGTCCTGTCGTAGGCGAGCCGCGCGGTGTTGGAGATCGCCCGCTGTGCGCCCATCGACTGGAAGGTCGGGACATCGATGCGCCAGGTCAGCGTCGCGCCGTAGGTGTAGTTCGAGGCTTGCACCGAGAAGCCGGTGGCGTTGCTGACGCGCT
>JAYVRT010000089.1:0-2555 GCA_043776025.1 Archangiaceae bacterium
GTCACCGTGCCGATCGACATGGACACCTTCAAGACCCGCCAGGTGCCGGAAGACGTGCGGGTGGCGTTCTTGAACCACCTCACCGGCCTCACCGTCTGACGTTGGTTCGAGCCTTTGCGGTCGCGGTGGTGCTTGTTCCCATGGCGCTGGCCACCGCCGCTGAGCGCCGCGCGGTTCGGCTCGAATACACGGCGCCCGCTGCCTGCCCGGTGCGCGAGGCCTTCGCTGCCCGGCTGGCCGCGCGTCTGGGCTACGACCCGGTCAGCGAGCCCGCGACGCACATCGCGAGCGTCGCGATCCAGGTGCGCGAGGGGCTCCTCGAAGCGAGCTTCAGTCTCTGGGAGAGCAGCGGGCCCCGGCGCAACGACCGGTCGTTCACCGCGCCGCTGACCGACTGTGACTCGCTGCTGTCGAGCGTCGCGCTGGCGCTGGCGATCGCCCTCGACCCCCGGCTGCTCGTGCGGCCGCCACCCACGGAGCCACCCGTCACCGCTGCTCCACCCCCGCCACCGGCTCCGGCGCCGCCTGCTCCCGTGCCCAGCCCACTCCAACTGTCGCTCGCGGTCGGTGTCCGGGGCGCGGTGGGACTGTTGCCGGCGCCCAGCGGCGGCCCGGTCTTCGAAGCCCGCGCGCGCTTCGGCTCGTTCAGCGTCGCGCTCGACGGCGAGCTCTCGCTGGCCCCCCGGGTCCAGGTGGTGGGCAGCGGGCAGATTGAGTCCTCGCTGGTGCGGGGCGGCCTGCAGCTGTGCGGTCACGTGGCGTTTGCCGCGCTCTGCGCCCGTGGAACCGGTGGCGGGCTGTCCGCCGGAGGCGTCGGCTTCGACAACGCCCGCAGGGGCTGGCAACCGACTGCGAGCGTCGGGCCGCTGTTCTCGGTCGGGTGGCGCCCGGTGGGAGGGCTGGTGCTCCAGGCCGCGCTCGCGCTCGACGTGATCCTCGTCCGGACCTCGATTCTCCTCGGGTCGGTCGAGCTTTGGAACAGTCCCCCGGTGGCCGGGAACCTCGCCGTCAGCGTCGGTTGGCAATTCTGGTGACGGATTCGCTCGTGCCAGACAGAACCTCAGGTCGGGCCTGATGGATTCGACCGCCGAACTGACCGCGCTGTACCGCTCCGAGTTCTCGTACGTGTGGAACGTGCTGTTCCGCCTCGGAGTCGCCGGCCCCGAGCGGGAGGACATCGCCCAGGAGGCGTTCGCCGCCGCTTTCAAGCAGTGGCCGCGGTACGACCGCAGCCGCCCTGTGCGGCCCTGGCTGTTCGGGATCAGCTACCGCCTGGTGCGCGACTTCCGCCGAAAGCACCAGAACCGGTTTGAGCGAGCCGGCGTCGACCCAGAGACCCCGCTGGAGAACGGCGGCGCGGAGGAGGCCGTGGCCCGGCGCCAGGGCCTGAAGCTGGTCGAGGCAGCGCTGGAGACGATGCAGCTCGATCAGCGGGCCGTCTTCGTGATGCACGACATCGACGGGCATGCGATTCCAGCGGTCGCCGAGCAGCTGGAGATCCCCCTCAACACCGCCTACTCGCGGCTGCGGTTGGCCCGGCGAGACTTCAACCTGTTCGTGGCTCGGCTCCACCCGAGCCCGGGAGCGCCCCAATGACCGTCGAAGAATCCGAGCCGCTGTCGTCATTGGCAACCCAGCTGCTGGAGCTCGAACGCCAGCGCTCAGGCCCGGGCCCCGCGGTGGAGCAGCGCGTCTTCGACCGGCTCGTACAGGCCCAGGCGTTTCTGCCGGCAGCGGCAGGCGCAGGGCTGGCGAAGGTGCTGATCGGCGCGGCGATCGGAGCGCTGGTTGGAGGAGGGGCGGTGGCCACCTGGTACTCCAGTCAACTGCAGCTGGCGCGGTCCGAGCTCGCCGTGGCTCGGGCCGTCGTGCCGGCTCCGCAGCCGCCACCGGACGAAGCGCCGCCTCCGGCTTCCCCTTCCCCGACGGTCCAGCCGCTGCCCGTGGTGGTTGCACCCCCGGTCCAGCCCAGGCCGAAGCCCACGCCGAGGGGAGAATCGTTGAGCGAGGAGGCGGCGCTGATCGACCAGGCGCGGACCGCGCTGCTGAAGAACAACCTCGACGGCGCGGCGGCCGCGCTCGCCCAACACCAGACGAAGTTCGCGCACGGCCGGATGGTGGAAGAGCGGGAGGTGATGACCATTCAGGTGCTGCTGGGCCAGGGCAAGGAAGCCGAGGCCAGGGCCGCGGGAGACCGGTTTCGCAAGCGCTACCCCTCGAGCAGCCTCACGCCGACGGTCGAGGCACTTTTCGAGCGGGCCCCGTGACGGAAATCGGGCGGTCATTCAGATAAGAGCCGTTCTCATCTGACAAGGAGTCGTGGATGCGCCGGATTCTCGCAGTGCTCTCAGGGTTGGGGTTGGTGGCGTGCGGTCCGATTTCGATCGGAGATCCCCACGACGGAGGAACGGGCGGCGGGACGGGCAACGGCTGCATCACCGGCGCGAGCGTCGCCTGCGCCTGCACCACTGGGCAGACCGGGGCACAGGTTTGCACGGCGAACGGCACCTTCGGACCCTGCAACTGCACGGGCGGGGCGGGAGGGGGCACGGGCG